>JAJECZ010000453.1 GCA_022821735.1 Alphaproteobacteria bacterium
CGTCTATGAGAAGCGCATCGACGGCTTCGGCGAACTGTTCCGCTGGCAGAGCCTGCAGAAGATCGGCGCCTCCACGATCCAGTCGCGCGCCACGGCCGGCACCGCAGGCGGCACCTACCTGTTCGCCCTGCCCGGCTCGACGGGCGCCTGCAAGGACGCCTGGGACGACATCCTCCACTGGCAGCTCGACTACCGCTTCCGCCCCTGCAATTTCGTCGAAATCATGCCCCGCCTCCAGGAGCATGTGACGGGTCGGGGCGGGTAAGCGCCCGCTTGGCTCTTGACTGCTCTCGACCCCGGCGCCATTGTTACATGTAACGACCGGGCGGAGTGCGCCATGCCGTCATCGAATGCGGAACGGGTCCGCAAGCGCAGGGAAGCCCTCCGGGCGCAGGGGCTCCGTCCCGTCCAGATCTGGGTCCCCGACAGCCGGCGGCCAGGCTTCGAGGAGGAATGCCGCCGGCAGGCGGCGCTGGCGGCAGCGGCGGACCGGAACGACCCTGAACTTATGGCCTTCCTGGACGCCGCTCTGGAAGACCTGGACAACCCGGAGTGACGCGCGGCGATCTTGTAACCGTTGTCGCGCCAGGAGAATCCGGTAAGCCGCGCCCCGCCCTCGTGGTGCAATCGGACCGGTTTCTGGAAACGGCTACCGTAACGGTTCTGCTGGTGACATCGACCGAGGCGGAGATGCCGTTGTTCCGGGTTGCGGTCGAACCGTCTCCCGCCAACGGTCTGCGAACGCGGTCCTTCATTATGGCTGACAAGGCCACAACGGTACGGACGGGTAAACTGGGTCAACCGTTTGGCCGTCTGGAGGACGACGCCATGAGCGCTGTGAACCGCGCGCTCGCGGTGTTCCTCGGCATCGTTACCTGACGCGCCGGGCCCGCTTCCTCCGCGTCGAAACCGGAAAGGTGCTGCCATGACTCTTCTTGCTGCCGGCCTCGCGCTTTTCATCGTCCTGCATCTGATTCCGGGCATTGCGCCTCTCCGCGCCGGCCTTGTCGCCGGTATGGGAGAGAGGCGGTATCGCGGGGCGTTCTCGGCCCTTGCGTTCGCGGGTCTCGCGATGATCGCATGGGGCTATTCGGCGGCTCCGTTCGAGCCGGTCTATTCGCCTCCGGACTGGGGGCGGCAGGCGGCGATGTGGCTGGCGCCGGCGGCGTTCGTGCTGTTTGCGGCGGCCAATATGCCGACGCATATCCGGTCCGTCGTCCGGCACCCCATGCTGCTCGGGCTCCTTCTCTGGGCGCTCGCCCATCTGGCGGCGAACGGCGACCTGCGCTCGCTCTTGCTCTTCGGGGGCCTGGCGGGATTCTCCGTGGTGGCGGCGGCGAGCGCCGTGGCGCGCGGCAAGCGGCCTCCCGCCGACAGGAAGCCGCGCCTCGCGATGGATGCGGCGGCCCTGGTGTCGGGACTCGTCGTCGCTGCCCTCGTCGCATATTTCCACGCCGCATTGTTCGGCGTGCCGGTGCTGTAGGGCCCTTTCCGGGCTAGCGGCCTGCCGGGCGGGTCTCCGGGCCCGAGACGCCGGCGCCCTCGAAAGTGGCCATGTCCGTATGGCAACGGGCGGCGGCCTTGAGCAGCGCGAGCGCCAGCGCCGCGCCGGAACCTTCGCCGAGGCGCATGCCGAGATCGAGCAGCGGCACCTTGCCCCAGAGCGCCAGCAGCCGCCCGTGGGCCGGCTCCGCGGAGAGGTGGCCGGCCTGGCAGTGGTCGAGGCCGGTCGGGTCGAACGCGTGGAGCACGGCCGCCGCGGCCGCCGCGCCGTAGCCGTCGAGCAGCACGGGCACGCGGCCCATGCGGGCGGCCACGAGCGCGCCGAACATGGCGGCGGTCTCGAAGCCGCCGAGGCGGCGCAGCACCTCCAGCGGGGACCGGCCGCCATGCCGGGCGGCGCCGAGGCGCACCGCTTCGACCTTGGCCTCGAGCCGTGCGCCCGAGACGCCGGTGCCGGGCCCGGTCCAGTCCTCCGCCCGGCCCCCGTGCAGCGCATGCGCGATGGCGGCGGCCGAGGTCGTGTTGGCGATGCCCATCTCGCCGATCGCGAGCGCGTCGATGCCGGGCTCGACCGCCATCATGCCGTAGGCGGCGGCGCGCGCGCATTCCTCGTCCGTCATGGCGGGCGCCTCGGTGAAGTCCGCCGTCGGCACCTCCAGCGAGAGCTCATAGACCCGGAGCTCGGCGTCGAGCGCGCCGCAAATGGCATTCACCGCCGCGCCGCCGGCGATGAAGTTCTGCACCATTTCCGCCGTCACCGAGGCGGGCCAGGCCGAGACGCCGCGCGCGGCGACGCCGTGATTGCCGGCGAAGACCGCGACGCGCGCGCGCTCCAGGCGCGGCGGATGGCGCCCCTGCCACGCGGCCAGCCATTCCGCCAGGTCCTCCAGCCGCCCGAGCGCGCCCGGCGGCTTGGTGAGCTGCGCCTCACGCACCCGTGCTGCCGCCCGCGCCGCCTCGTCGGGGCCGGGCAGGTGGGCGAGCGTTTCGGCGATCTCGGCCAGCGAGACGACAGGGATGGCCTCGTCATGCGAGGCGGCAGGCGCGGTCCCGCTATGCGAGACAGTGGGATCGGTTTCGGCCATGCTGGCGGTCTATCGCGGATTCGCCCGGGGAAGTCCATGCGCGCGCTGGACGACATGCGGCAGGCCTTCCGGTTCCTGACCGTGCTGCCGGCCGGCCGGCCGGAGCCGCGGCCGCTCGGCGAGGCGGCCTGGTGCTTTCCGCTTGTCGGGCTCGCGGTCGGCGCCTGCGTGGCGCTTGCGTTTCTGGCGACGCGGGAGGCCGGCCTGCCGCCTGCGCTCGCGGGCTTCCTTGCGGTCGGCGCCGGAATCGCGCTCACCGGCGGGCTGCATGAGGACGGCCTCGCCGACACCGCGGACAGCCTGGGCGTTCGGGACCCGCAGCGCGCCCTGGAGGTCATGCGCGACTCCCGCACCGGCGCGTTCGGCGCGCTCGCGCTCGCGCTGACCGTGCCGATGCGGGCGCTCGCGCTGGCCGCGGCGGGGCCGGTCGCGGCACTTGCCGCGCATGCGCTCTCCCGCGGCGCAATGGCGGGCGCTATGGCCTGGACGCCGCCGGCGCGCCCGGACGGCCTCGCGGCCGAGGCCGGGCCGACCTCCGCCACCGCCGCGCTTATGCTCGCGGCCGGCATCGGCATCGTGCTCGGCTGGCCGGCGGTTCCGGCGGCGGCGCTCGCAGCCTTCGCCGCAGGATGGTGGACAGCCCGACGATTCGGTGGCCACACGGGGGACACGCTCGGCGCTGTCCAGCAGGTGACGGAACTGGCGGTCCTGCTGGCGCTGGCGGGCCATATGGGAGCCGGCTGAAACGCGGGCGTTTCATGTGAAACACGGCGCCGGAACGCCCCGCCGGGCTTGCCCCGCGCCGCGCATCGTCTTATTGGACCGGGCCATGAGCGGGTTCGATGTCATCGTGGTCGGCGGCGGCCATGCGGGCTGCGAGGCGGCGGCGGCGGCGGCGCGGAGAGGCGCGCGCACCCTGCTCGTCACCCACAAGCTCGAAACCGTCGGCGAGATGTCCTGCAACCCGGCCATCGGCGGGCTCGGCAAGGGCCATCTGGTGCGCGAGATCGACGCGCTCGACGGGATCATGGGGCGCGCCATCGACCGGGCGGGCATCCAGTTCCGGATGCTCAACCGCAGCAAGGGGCCGGCCGTGCAGGGGCCGCGCGCGCAGGCCGACCGCAAGCTCTACCGCCGCGCCGTGCGCGCGCTGCTGGACGAACAGCCGGGCCTGGAGCTGCGCGCCGGCGCCGTGGAGGACCTCGTCCTGGACCGGCGGGGACGGATCGCGGGCGTCGCGCTCGCAGGCGGGGAGACGGTCTCTGCGGGGGCGGTGGTGCTGACGACCGGGACCTTCCTGCGCGGCATGATCCATATCGGCAGGGAGACCGTGCCGGCGGGACGGGTGGGCGATGCCCCCGCAGTCGGCCTGGCGCGGACGCTGGAGGGCCTCGACCTGCCCATGGGCCGGCTCAAGACGGGCACGCCGCCGCGCCTCGACGGCCGCAGCATCGCGTTCGAGCGGCTGGAGGAGCAGGCCGGGGACGACCCGCCGGTGCCGTTCTCGGCCATGACGGAGCGCATAACCGCGCCGCAGACGGTCTGCCATGTCACGGCGACGACGCCGGCGACCCACGCCCTGGTGGCGGCCAATCTCGGCGAGACGGCGGTCTATGCCGGGCGGATCGGGGGCCGGGGCCCGCGCTATTGCCCCTCGATCGAGGACAAGGTGGTGCGCTTCCCCGAGCGCGCCGGGCACCGGATCTTCCTGGAGCCCGAGGGGCTGGACGACCCGACGGTTTATCCCAATGGCATCTCGACGGCGCTGCCCGAGGCGGTCCAGCGCGCCATGCTGAGGACCGTTCCCGGGCTCGAGGAAGCGGTCATGCTGCGGCCGGGCTACGCGATCGAATATGATTTCGTGGACCCGCGCGCGCTCCGCCCGACTCTGGAGCTCCGGGCCGTGCCGGGCCTCTACCTTGCGGGCCAGATCAACGGCACCACCGGCTATGAGGAGGCCGCCGCCCAGGGCCTGGCGGCCGGGCTCAACGCCACCGGCGCGGACGCCGTGTTCGACCGGGCGGAAGCCTATATCGGCGTGCTGATCGACGACCTGGTGACGCGCGGCGCGGACGAGCCCTACCGCATGTTCACATCCCGGGCCGAATACCGCCTGAGCCTCCGGGCCGACAATGCCGACCTGCGCCTGACCGCGCGCGGCATGGCGCTCGGCTGCGTCGGCCCGGAGCGTGCGCGGCGCTTCGAGGCGCGGCGGCGGGGTCTGGCGGAAGCGGAGGCTCGGGTCCGGCGCCTCGGCGGCTCGCCCGCCGTGCTCGCGGCGCTCGGTTTCCGGGTGAATGCCGACGGACGGCGGCGGAGCGCCTTCGACCTGCTCGGATACCGCGGCGTGGACTGGGCGCGGATCGCCGGCGCCTGGCCGGAATTGGCCGATATTCCCCCCGATATCGCCGGTCAGATCTCCATAGAGGCGGTCTATGCCGCCTATCTGGGCCGGCAGGCGGCCGACATCCGGGCCTACCGGAAGGACGAGTCGCTGCGCCTCCCGGAGGCCCTGGACTACGGGGCCGTACACGGCCTCTCCAACGAAGCGCGCGAGAAGCTCGCCGCCGCCAGGCCCGCGACCCTGGGCGCGGCGGGGCGGATGCCCGGGATCACACCCGCCGCCGTCACCCTGCTATTGCGGCATGTCCAGCGCGCTCACGCCTGAGGCGTTCGCGCGCATGACCGGTGTTTCACGTGAAACGACGGACCGCCTCGCCCGGCATCTCGATCTGCTGCGCCGATGGCAGAAGCGGATCAACCTTGTCGGCGCCGCCACGCTCGCGGACCCCTGGCGCCGGCATGTGCTCGACAGCGCGCAGCTTGCGCCCCTGGTCCCGGCAGGCGCGCGCCTCGCCGACCTCGGTTCGGGGGCGGGGTTTCCGGGCCTGGTGCTCGCGATCCTGCGCGGCGGCCCCGTCCATCTCATCGAAAGCGATGCGCGCAAGGCGGCCTTCCTCGGCGAAGCGGTCCGGGCGACCGCCGCCCCGGCCGAGGTGCACAACGCACGCGCGGAAAGCCTGGGCCTCAGGGCGGACGTCGTCACCGCACGGGCCTGCGCGCCGCTGGTCCGGCTGCTCGGCCTCGCCCTGCCGCTGCTGGCGCCGGGCGGCATCTGCCTCTTCCTGAAGGGCGCGCGGGCGGAGGAAGAGCTGGAAGCGGCGCGCGCGCGCTGGCGGATGACCGTGCGCCGGCACCCGAGCCGCAGCGCCCCGGAGGGCGTCCTGCTGGAACTCAGCGGGCTCTCCCATGCCGGGTAGCGGCGCGCGCATCCACGCCGTCGTCAACCAGAAGGGCGGCGTCGGCAAGACCACGACGGCCATCAATCTGGCCACGGCGCTCGCTGCAACCGGCCGGCGCACGCTCGTGGTCGATCTCGACCCCCAGGGGAATGCCAGCACCGGCCTCGGCATCGGCCCGGACCGGCGCAGCCTCGGCGCCTGGGACCTCATGTTCGCCGGCGCCGGACCCGGCGAAGCGGCGGTCGCCACGGCCATCGCCGGCTTCGATCTCGTGCCGTCGACGGCGCGGCTGTTCGGCGCGGAACTCGAGCTGGCAGGCGTTTCGTCGCGGGAGACCCGGCTGCGCGGCGCCCTGAGAGGAGCCGGCGGGATTTACGACTATGTGCTGCTCGACTGCCCTCCGTCCCTGGGCCTTCTGACGGTCAACGCGCTGACCGCCGCCCGGCGCGTGCTCGTGCCGCTCCAGACCGAGTTCCTGGCGCTGGAAGGCCTCGTCCTTCTGAAGCGGACCGTCGAGGCGGTGCGCGCCCGCCTCAACCCGGACCTCGCCTATGCCGGGATCCTGCTCACCATGTCCGACCGCCGCAACCGCCTCTCCACGGAGGTGGAAGCCGACGTGCGGCGCCATCCGGAATTCGGCCCCCTCGTCTACGACACCGTCATCCCTCGCAATGTGCGCGTGTCGGAGGCGCCCTCGCACGGCAAGCCGGTGATCGTTTACGATATGCGGGCCAGCGGCTCGCAAGCCTATATCCGCTTTGCGGGCGAGTTCCTGCGCCGGGAGGAGGGCGCCGCATGAGCACCGACAAACCCGCCCGCCTCGGCAGCGGCCTTTCGGCGCTGATCCCCGACGCTCCCGCCCCGGACGGCGGCCCGCCGGAGGGCGTCCGCATGGTCCCGAGGGACCGGCTGGAGCCTGGGCAATTCCAGCCCCGGCGGCGCTTCGGCGAGGAGGCGCTCAATGCGCTGGCGGACTCCATCCGCGAGCACGGCGTCCTGCAGCCGATCCTGGCGCGGCCTTCAGCGGATACGCCCGGCCATTTCGAGATCGTCGCCGGCGAGCGCCGCTGGCTTGCCGCGGGGCGGGCCGGGCTCGCGGAAATCCCGGTGACGGTGCGCGAGCTGGACGACCGGACCGCGATGGAGGCCGCGCTCGCCGAGAACGTCCAGCGCCGGAACCTCTCGCCCATCGAGGAGGCCGAAGGCTACCAGCGCCTGCTGGAGGAGTTCGGCTGCACCCAGGAGCGGCTTTCGACCGTGGTGGGCCGCAGCCGGCCGCATATCGCCAACATGCTCAGGCTGCTCTCCCTACCGGATTCCGTGCTCCACCTGGTCGATGACGGGGCGCTGTCCGCGGGCCATGCCCGCGCGCTGCTCCCGGCCCTCGATCCGGTCGGCCTGGCGGACCGGGTGATCGCCCAGGGCATGAGCGTGCGCCATGTCGAGCGCGTGGTCAGGGAGCAGCACGGCGCCCGCCGGAGAGCGGCGGCCGGGAAGGACGAGGACGCGCTGGCGCTCGAACTGGAGCTGGGCGAACGGCTCGGCCTCAGGGTGTCGGTCGCGCAAAAGGGGGAGGGCGGCAGCCTCACCCTGCATTACCGCAACCTGGACCAGCTCGACGACCTGCTGGACCGTCTCAGGCGTTAGCCCGGGCCTCTTCCTGGCTGAGCGTGGCCTGCCCCGCACGGGCCGGCCGCGGCGGTTCCGGGAAAACAGGCTGCCCCCCGGGCCGGCACGCGCGCAGGCCCGGAAAAATGCCATAGTGCGGCTGTTGGCATTCGACCCGGGAGACGTTCGAACCGGATCGAATGCCAGGGAAAAGGGATTGCGGGGACTTCAGCGCAGAGCGAAGACCTGTGCGTCAGCCCGCGATTCTCGTGCGCAGTTTCAGCATCAGCCCGTCCAGGCCGCCGGATTCGAGAACGATCGCCGAGAACTCCTCACGCTGGGCGATGACCATGCTCACCCCTTCGATCACGAGATCGGTGATCGCGTGCCGCCCGTCCTTGCTGTCCACCCGCCAGTCGAGCAGGACGGGCGCGCCGTTGGCGCGCGTCGCTGTCGTGTAGACCATCGACCAGCCGTCGAAATCCCGGACTCCGTCCACCTTGATTTCCAGCCCGGCCAGATCCTCGAACCGGCGGGCATAAAGACCGGAAATGTAGTCTTCCAGGAGCTTCCGGAACTCCTCCCGCTTTGCCGGCGGCGCCCGACGCCAGTGCCGCCCCAACACAAGCTTGCCGATCTTTTCCACATCGAAGTCCCGGTTCATGACCGCGCGGAAGCGGGCCTTGCGTTCTTCGAGCGGCGTCGAAGGGTCCGTCAGTTGCGGGAGAACCTTCTCGGCGAGCTGCTGGATAAACCTGCCTGCGCCGTCGTCTGCCGCAGCCGATCCGGAGACGGCGAACAGGAGGAATGGCAGGAAGAGGGCAAGGCGCAGAGGACGCATGGCGATTTTCCCCGGTTTCATCGGCCCGGCCGGTCGCGGCTGAAGTCGGGCCGCGGCGGCGGATAGGCGTAGTCGTCACCCGATTTGTCCTTTCCGCCCAACAGGTACTTCTCGGTGCCGCTGTCGATCTCGAAGGCCCGGCGCTGACGGTAAAGCGTGCGGATGAAGGCATAGTAGTCGAGCGAGTTCGCCTTGAAATCGTCGAGCGTTTCCAGATTGCGGTAGCGGAAATCGAGGGTTGCGGCACCCGCGCGGACCAGCGGCATATGGTCGAGATCGGCCCTGCGGAACCCGACATCGACAGGGTCGGCCACGCCCTGGACGAGCAGGCCGGCGGCATCGCGAACATTCGAGGGTCCGGCAATCGGCAACACCAGATACGGGCCGTCGCCGACGCCCCATGCGGCAAGCGTGCTCCCGAAATCCGTGCTGCGGTGCGGAAATCCCTGTTTTTCCGCGACATCGTACAGGCCGGCAAAACCGACCATCGTGTTGATGAAAAACCGCTGCGCCGTATCGCCGGACCGCTTCCATTCGCCCTGGGCGACTTCGTTGACGAAGGTGAACGGCAGCGACAGGTGGCGCACAACATTACGGACGCCCCTCCGGACCGCGCCCGGCACGACCGCGCCATAAATGACGGCGGCGGGGCGCAGAATTACCGTATCCAGCGCTTCATTAATCGCGAAGACCAACCGGTTCAGCGGCTCCAGCGGATCGTTGAACACCACTTTCTGCGGTTCCTGACCGGCGCCGGACGGCAGCGGGGCGGCGACGGAAAGCAGGCAGGCCAGAAAGATTGCCACCGCCAGGCCGCGCAGCCGCCGGACCGGGGCAGGGCGTTCCTCCGCCATGTGGCAACTACCTGCGCCGGGCACGTGCTCGAGTCCCTCTCGCATCAGCGTTTTCGGACCTTCAGGGCATATAGCCGCAAGTGGTTAGCATACAAGTCCGGGACGGCAAACAGAGCCGTCGGCCCGCGGAGGTGACAGGGCGGGCGGGCGACCCTATAAAGGGTCCGCATCATGCAACAGCCCGCCGCCACCTACCTTCCGCCGGCCGCCTGGCGCGGACCGGAGCCTGTCCCGTGACTCTGGCGGTTTCCTTCGAATTCTTTCCACCGAAGACGCCGGCGGGCGAGGGTGGCCTCCGGCGTACCCTGGACGCCCTGTCACCGCTCGGCCCCCGCTTCGTGTCCGTCACCTGCGGTGCCGGCGGCGGCGGCGGCGAGAGCGCGCGCGGGCGTACCGCGGCCGTTGCGGGCCGGATCGCTCGAGAGACGGGCCTTCCCGTTGCGGCGCATCTGACATGCGCCGGAGCGTCGCGAGAGGAGATCGATGACACCGCGAGGGCCTACTGGCAGGCGGGCATCCGCCATATCGTAGCACTGCGCGGCGATCCTCCTTCGGGGATAGGCGAGAGCTACCGCCCGCACCCTGGCGGCTATGCCTATGCCCTCGACCTGGTTGCCGGGCTCCGCCGCCTGCACGACTTCGAGATCAGCGTCTCCGCCTATCCGGAAGGCCATCCCGACGCGCCCAGTGCCGCATTCGAGATCGACTACCTGAAGCGCAAGCTCGATGCCGGCGCGGCGCGGGCGATCACCCAGTTCTTCTTCGAGACCGACTGCTACCTCCGCTTCCGGGACCGCTGCCGGAAGGTCGGGATCGGCTGCGAGATCGTTGCCGGCGTCCTACCCATCGGGAATTTCACCCAGGCGGCCCGTTTCGCCCGGCTCTGCGGGGCGCATCTGCCGTCCTGGCTCATCGCCCAGTTCGACGGCCTCGAAGACGACCCGGAGACCCGGCGCATGGTCGCGGCCACGGTCGCCGTGGAGCAGTGCCGCCGGCTTGAGGCCGAGGGGGTCGAAAGCCTGCACTTCTACACGCTCAACCGTCCGGAATTAACGCGCGCCATCTGCCACATGCTGGGCGTGCGCCCGAAATTGCGCCAGTCGGCCGCCTGAGCGCGTTCACTTCCGGGTCAGGGAAAACTCGATACGACGGTTGCGCCGATAGGCTTCCCTCGTATCCGCCGGGTCGAGGGGATGGAACTCGCCGAACCCGGTGGCGGCCAGACGTTCGGCCGGCACGCCGGCTTCCTCCAGCAGCCTGACCACCGCGACCGCCCGTGCGACCGACAGTTCCCAATTGGTCTTGTAGGGGGACCGGTCGCGAAGCCGTTGCCGGTCGGTGTGGCCGTCCACGCGCAGCACCCAGTCGAGATCTTCGGGAATACGGGCCGCGACATCGGTCAAGGCCCTGCCGATCCGGCGCACACGCTCCTTCCCCTGCCTGTCGAGTTCGGCCGAACCGCTCAGGAACAGCACTTCGGCCGGAAGGTAGAAGCGGTCGTCTTCGGTTCGCACCACCTGCTGGCCGGCCAGCGCCTCGCGCAACTGGCCGACGAACTCCGAGCGGAAACGGCGCAACTCGTCGATCTTGCGCACCAGAGCGCTGTTGAGGCGCGCGTCGATCACCAGCGTTTCCGCGGCTTCGGCCTTTGCTTCCGAAGCCTCCAGCGCCTCGTTGAGCCGTTTCACCTGTTCCTTGAGCGCCTGGATATTGGCTGCCAGCCGGGTGATCTGGGCCTTTGCGAGGCGGGATTCGGCCTCCGCCTTCTCGGCCCGCGTTCTGAGATACGCCAGTCGGTCGACCTGTTCGGCCTTCTCGGCTTCGAGCCTCTTCTGAGCTTCCGCAAGCGCCCGGCGGAGCGCATCGAGCTTCTCGATTTCCGCGATCTGCTCGTCGATCCGCTGGCGCAACGCGGCGATTCGGTCTTCGCTGTCCCGCTCGATGGCGTCTAGGTCCGCAAGCTGGTCCCTGAGCCGGGTGTTCTCGACCGCGAGCCGCATGACGCGCGCCTCCGCCGCTTCGAACAGGGCTCTTTCCACCATATCGGGTGTGGCGGGCACACCGGGCGCGCGGGCTTCCGTGACACCGCGCCGCAATTGCAGCTCCTCGCGGGCTTCGGCGAGCCGGTTGCGCGTCAGTGCAAGGTCATCCCGAAGCCGGGCGGCCTCCGCCAGCGCCTCTTCCAGACGGCTTTCACCGACGCGTTGCTCTGCCGCGCGCTCTCCGGCCGCTTCGGCGAGCGCTGCCTCCAGCCGGGCGGTTTCATTGCGTTGCGTATCCCGTTCGCGCTCCGCGGCGGCCAGGCGTTCCGCGAGCGCTGCCGCCTTCGCCTCGGCCGCCGCGAGCTCTTCCCGGAGCCTGGCGGCCGCCTCAATCTGAGCATCGCGCTCAGCCTCGGCGCTTTCGAGCAGGCGGGAGCGCGCCGCGGCCTGCGCCCTCGCCTCCGCCAGTGCCTGTTGCAAGGCGGCGAGTTCCGTCCGGGCTTCCTCCTCTCCCTCGGCGATTGCCGACTCGAGCCGTCTGATTTCATCCCGCCCCGCGACCCGGCCGGCCTCCGCCTTTTCAAGCCTGGCGGCAAGGGTCACGGCCTTTGCTTCGGCCGCCGCGAGCGCTTCCGTCAACGCCGCGATCTCCTGTTGAGCGGAAAGACGGGCGGTCTCCATATCGTCGAGCCGGGCCGAGAGCGATGCGACATCGCCCTTCGCCGCCGCCAGCGCCCGCTCCAGTTCCGCAATGCGCGTCCCGGCCGCTGCCGCGTCCTCGGCGAGCGTCCGCTTCAGCCCGGCGATCTCGTCCTCCCCGGCCGCCCGCCGGGTCTCCGTTTCCCGGAGTTGCGCGGACAGGGAGGCAGCGTCCTGCCTCGCGCCCGCAAGCGCCTGTTCCAGCGATGCCGCCGTGTCCGATTTCTCCGCGAGCGCCTGCCGGAGCCGGGCGATCTCGTCCTCCCCGGCGGCCCGCCGGGTCTCCGTTTCCCCGAGTTGCGCGGAGAGCGACGCCGCTTCCTCTCTCGTCCCGGCGAGCGCCCGCTCCAGCGAAGCCGCCGCCTCCGACTCCTCCTCAAGCGCCAACCGGAGCCGGGCGATTTCGTCCACCGCTGCGGCGTGCCGGGTCTCGGTATCACCGAGGCGGGCCGAGAGGGTTGCTGACTCCCGCCTTGCTTCTGCAAGCGCCCGCTCCAGCGAATCTGCCGTCTCCTCCTCCTGATCAAGCGCCAGCCGGAGCCGGGCGACTTCGTCCGCCGCCGCCACCCGCCGGGTCTCGGTATCGCCGAGGCGGGCGGAGAGGGTCGCCGCTTCCTGCCTCGCTTCTGCAAGCGCCCGCTCCAGCGATGCCGCCGTATCCGACTTCGCCGCCAGCGCCAGCCGGAGCCGGGCGACTTCGTCCACCGCCGCAGCCCGCCGGGTCTCGGTATCGCCGAGCCGGGCTGTGAGGGAAGCAGCCGCCTTCCGTTCCTCCTCCAACGCCCGCTCCAGCGCCGCGATGTCCGAGCGCGCCGTCTCCGCCTCCGAAGTCCGCGCGGCCTCCAGCCGGCCGATTTCGTCACGCCCGGCGAGCCGCTCGACCTCGACATCCGCCAGGCGCGCCGCCAGACGCCCGATTTCCTCCTTCGCCCCGGCCAGAGCCCGCTCCAGCGCCGCAATCCGGGCTTGCGCCTTTTTGGCCTCGGCGGCCCGCGCAGACCCCAGCCGGGCGATTTCGTCCCGTCCTGCAAGCCGCTCGGACTCAATATCCGCCAGGCGCGCAGCAAGCCGGCCGATTTCCGCTTGTGCCCCCTTCAGGGCCCTTTCCAACGCTGCGATCCGCGCCCGCGCCTCTTCAGCGTCATCGGCGCGCGCCGTCTCCAGCTGTCCGATTTGCTCCTGTTTCGCGGCCCGGTCGGCCTCCACTTCCGCCAGCCGCGCCGAAAGCCGCTCGATTTCCTGCCGGGCGGCGGCTATCTCCGAGCGTGCCGTCTCCGCCTCGGCAAGCCGGCCTGCTTCGGAGTGCTTCAAGCGCTCGGCGAGGCGCCCGATTTCCGCTTCGGCCGCCGCCAGCGCCCGCTCCAGCGCCGCAATGTCCGACTGCGCTGCCTCAGCTTCCCCGGCGCGCGCAGCCTCCAGCCGGGCGATTTCCTCCTGTCCCGCGGTCCGCGCCGCTTCGGTCTCCGTCAACCGCGCCGAAAGCCGCCCGATTTCGATTTCGGCCGCGGCCAGCGCCTTCTCCAGCGCGGCGACGTCGGCTTCCGCCGCCTCGGTCTTCTCCGCCAGCGCCGTCTTGAGCCGGGTCGCTTCCTCATTTGCCTGGGCAAGCGCGCGGCGCGCCTCGCCCAGCGCCGCCTTCAGCCGCTCGGCCTCGGCGGCCTGCGCGTCACCCTCGGTCCTGAGAGCGGCAAGGTCTTCCTCCAGCGCCTGCCGAGCCGCCATCAGTCCGGCGATCGTCCGGTTGAGTTCGGCGAGTTTCTCCGCCTGCGCGGCAACGTCCTCCCGGCTCGCCAGCAGCGCGGCGTCCAGGCGCGCGACCTCCTCGGCGCGGCCCGCCGATTCCGCCTGCACCGTCTCGATCCGGGCCTTCAGGCTCTCCGCTTCGCGCTCGCGCTCGGCCAGCCGCTCCAGATTGGCCGCAAGCAGGCGTTGTGCCTCGGCGAGCGCGGAATCCGCATCCTGTCTCTGCTGGCGCGATTCGGAGAGCGCCGCTTCCAGAGCATCGCGGGTGCGCAGAAGCGCCACCAGTTCCCGCTCGAGGCGTTCGATCTCGCTCGCCTGGACCTGCACCCTGTCCCGGTCGGCGGCGGCGCTGTCCGTCAGGCGGGCGAAGTCTTCGCGCAGCAGTTCGACCGTGCCGGCGGCCTGCTCCGCCTCCGCTGTCAGCAGCTCCAGCCGGCCGGCATAGTCGTCGCGCGCTTCCGCGACGATGCGCAGCTCGGCGGTCAGCGCGTCCAGGTCGTCGCGGAGGTCGGCGTTGACGGATTGTTCGAGCGCCAGCATCTCGGCCAGCTCGGCGAGCTCGCGGTTGAGCCTCGTCAGCGCCGCATCGCGCCCGGAGAGCGCCTCGTTCAGGAAAAACTGCGCCAGCACGAAGACCATGACGAGGAAGACGACGACCATGAGCAGGCTCGCCAGCGCATCCACGAAGCCCGGCCAGGTGTTGATGTCCCGTCTGCGTCTGCTCGTCCTGCCCGCCATGTCGGTGCCGGTTGTCGGGATCCTCCCGGATCAGAGGCCCAGTATGTCGCGCATGGAGTAGAGGCCCGGCGGCTTGCCCGCCGACCAGCGCACCGCCCGGAGCGCGCCGCGCGCGAACAGCGAGCGGTCCATGCAGCGATGGGTGAATTCGAGCCGCTCGCCCTCACTGACGAACATCACCGTGTGCTCGCCCACCACATTGCCGCCGCGCAGCGTCGCGAAGCCGATATCGCCGTCCCGCCGCGCGCCGGTATGGCCCTCGCGGCTCCATTGGGCCACGGCGTCCAGGTCGGTGCCGCGCCCGGCCGCCGCCGCCCGGCCGAGGCCGACCGCCGTGCCCGACGGCGCGTCCACCTTGTGCTTGTGGTGGATCTCCATGATCTCGATGTCGTATTCGTCGCCCAGCATCGCGGCCACGCGTTCGACCGTGGCGAACAGCGCGTTCACGGTGACGCTCATATTGGGCGCATAGACGATGGGCAGGGTCTCCGCCGCCCTGGCGAGCGCGCCCTCCTGCCCGGCATCGAGGCCGGTGGTGCCGATGACGTGGCGCGTGCCGGCAGCGGCCGCCATTGCGGCATGCTCGACCGTCGGGCCGGGCAGGGTGAATTCGATCGCCGCGTCGGCAGCCTCGAAGACCGCCGCCGCGTCTTCGCCGATGGCGACGCCGCCGCCGAGGTCGCGGCCGAGTGCCGGATGGCCCGGCGCCTCGCAGGCGGCAGCAAGTTCCAGATCGTCGGCCGCCTGCACGAGTTCCACCAGCAGCCCACCCATGCGTCCGCCGGCTCCGATGATGCCAATCCGCATTTCCCTGCCTCCGGCTCTTGCGGCAACAGGGCTGCATGTAGCATGAAACGGCCCGAAATGACCGAAACTCGTATCTATGTCCTCGGCAATGAGAAGGGCGGCACCGGCAAATCGACGGTGGCGTTCAATCTCGCCGTCGGGCTGTTGCGCGCCGGCAAATCCGTCGGCTGCATCGACCTCGACCCGCGCCAGGCGACGCTTGCGCGCCAGGTCGAGAACCGCCGCGCCTATGCGGAGCGCACCGGGACCGCGCTGCCGCAGCCGGCGGTCGAAATCGCCGACGGGCCCGAAGCGCTCGACGGCGCGCTGGAGGCGCTGGCGGGCCGCCATGACGCGGTGGTGGTCGATACGCCGGGCCGGCCCGACGCGGCGGCCCAGCGCGCGCATGCCCATGCGGATGTGCTGATCACGCCGGTGAACGACAGCCATGTCGATCTCGACCTGATCGGGCGGCTGGACCCCGGCACGCGCACCTCGGCGCGGCCCGGCGTCTATGCCGAGATGGTCTGGAAGCAGCGCATGGTCCGCGCGGGCTCCGGGCGCAAGGCGCTCGACTGGATCGTGATGCTGAACCGGGTGCGCCAGGTCGATTCGCACAATACGCGGGAAGTCCGGGCCCTTTTGCGGAACCTTGCCGGGCGCTTCGCCTTCGAGATCGCGCCCGGCTTCGGCGAGCGCACGATCTTCCGTGAAATGTTCCCGGACGGGCTCGGACTGATGGACCTGCGCCAGCCGGGCATCGAACGCACGCTCTCCATGAGCCATGTCGCGGCGCGCAACGAGGTGCGCCGGCTGCTCGACATGCTGGGCGCGCCGCCCGTCTAGTCGGGATGGCGCGCGCGGCGCAATTGCATCCTGTTCTGCGTGCGCGGGCGTTCTTTTTGCTACACTTGCCCTTTCTGTCGCAGGGCAGGTTGGGATGGCGGCGAATCCGGAAATTCCGGCATGCGGCAAGGCGGTGGATGCGCACTGGCTGCAACGGGCGCTGGCCGCCGGTGGCGCACCGGACCTCCCTGCGATCCGGAGTCTTGCCGTCCAGGAGATTGGCGGCGGGTTCGGCCTGCTGGGCGAAATCCTGCGTTGCCGCGTAACCTGGGAGGAAGAGGCCGAAGGGGCGCCCGGCAGCGTCGTCGTCAAGCTGCCTTCCCCGGACCCCAAAAGCCTGCGCCTGTGCCGGCGCCTGTCGCTCTACAGGCGGGAATACGACTTCTACCGGCATATAGGCGCGCAGGCGCCGATCCGCTCGCCGGCCCTGCTTTACGGCGACTTCGAGCCGGAAAGCCACCGCTTCGTCCTGGTGCTGGAGGACCTGGGCGGGATGGTGCCGGGAGACCAGATCGCCGGCGCGACCGCCGAGCAGGCAAGGTGCGTTGTCCGCGCGCTGGCGCGGATGCACGGCTTCTACTGGAACAGGACCGACCGGCCGCCGCTTGCAGGGTTTCACAACTCCTTCAGCCCGAAGCGCCTCAGGCTCCTGCAATTCGTCTATCTGGCGAACCTCGCGCCGGCGCTCGACCGCATTGAGGGTCTCTTCGCGGGCGAAATGCGCCGCGTCGCCAAAGCCTACGGCCTGAGTGTGGCCGACTATCTGGGCAGGATCGCCGCCGCGCCCACCACCCTCGTCCACGGCGACGTGCGGCTTGACAACATGTTCTTCGACGCGGACGACGGGGACGGCGCCGCCATGATCGACTGGCAGGTCTGCGGCATCGGCAGCGGCCTCTACGACGTCGCCTATTTCCTCGCCGGCAACATATCGACCGAACTGCGCCGCGAAATCGAGCGCGACGCCCTGATGGAATACCGGGACATCGTCGCCGGCATGGGTGCGGAAGACTTCACCTTCGAGGATTGCTGGCAGCTTTACCGGCGGAACATGGTTTCGCTCCTGATGGTCGCGGTTCTCGTGTGCGGGGGGCTGGACCTGGAGGACGAGCGCAAGCGGCGCCTGGTGGAAACCGGAGTGCAGCGGACCCTCGCCGCCATCGAGGACCTGGACGGCGCCGAATTCCTGCCGGAGCGCCGGCCGTTCTTCAGCCTGGCGAACGGCCTTTCCATCCTGTTCGGCGGCGCCTACCGCATACGCCGGACGTTTCGCTAGCCGGAAGTTCCAGCGCCTTCGCGGTGCCAGGCCTCCCGGTCGAAGGCCACATGGTCGCCGAAGAAATGGACGGCGCGGTCGAGGCCGCGAAGGTCCGCCGCCGCATAGCTTCGGCTCGGGCCGTCCAACATCTCCGCGCCGGTGCGCGCATCCACCCAGGCGTCGGCCGGTTGCAAGGTGCTCTGCCGCTGCACGACATCCCAGATGTAGTAGTGGTGCGGGATGACGACCCGGGGCCGGAGCGTCTCGATGATGTGCTCGACCATGCCAAAGCCCATGACATGCTGGGAGCCGTCCACCGGCAGGAGCGCGATGTCGATGCGCCCCAGCGCCTCCCAGACCTCCGGCGGCGGGTTGTGGCGGTTGTCGCCCCAGTGGAGGATGCGCAGCCCGCCGGTCTCGACCGTGATGAGGCAATTGTCCCAGGAGCGGGGGTTGTCCGGCGGCTCGATGTTCGCGCCGCCGAATGCCGCGTGGATTTTCTTGAAGTCGTAGAGCGCTTGGCTCGAGTCGGTAGCGTGCTTGTCCGCAATGCCGCGAATGGCGACATCGGCGAACTCGTAGCGGCCGATGGGTCGGTCGAGCAGCACATGCGCGTCCAGCCGGTGCAGCGCGTCATGGTCGAAATGCGCGTGCGTGGACGCGCCGATGTCCACCGCCGTCACCGGGAAATCGCGGAAATACCAGTCCCAGCGGCGCGAGGGGTGGTTGCGCCAGGGATCGACCATGACGCTCACGCCTTTCGGCGAGGTGATCCGGAAGGCCGAGCTGCCGAAATAGGCAATCTCGACCGGCCCGTCGCGCGCCGTCGAGCGGTCGGCCTGCAGCTCGATCATCCGGTTGTGGTTGCTCGTCATCTGCCAGGCCGTCAGGCCCGTGTCGAGTTCGCTCATCCACCGTCCATCCTTGTTGGGGGCCTGTTGCCGGCCCGGCCTGCTCAGGCGTTGCCGCGGTCCTCGCGCCAGAGGCCGAGCTTTTCCTGCACGACGCGGTCTGAGAAGCTGAACAGCACGGCGTCCCCAGCGGCCCTGTGCCGGACCGCATGCCAGCTCGGCACCACGAAAATGTCGCGCGGCCCCCAGGAGAAGACCGTCTCGCCGCCGATGCGCGTTTCGCCGCTGCCCTCGACGACCGCGAACACCGCCGCGTCCGTCGCGCGATAGGACGCCGTCTCGAAACCGGCCGGCAGCAGTTGCAGGTGGGCGGCGATGGTGGGCATGGCATGGCCGCCGTCGACCGGGTTGGCATAGCGCAGCTTCAGCCCGTGGCAGGGGTCCCAGGCCTCGCGCCGGCGCATCGCCTCCAGCGCCTCGCGCGAGCGGGCATAGGGATAGTTGAACACCGGCGAGGACAGCGAACCCGGCTCGTGGTCCACCGGCAGCAGCCCCTGGCCGTAGCGGGCGAGGCTGTCGCCCTCGGGGCGCGAGAGCGGCTGGCGGTCGTCGCCGAGCCGTTCCGCGAAGGAGGCGTCCAGCATCTGCACCATCGGGATGTCGAGCCCGTCGAGCCAGATCATCGGCCGGTCGGAGTCGTTGCCATGGTCGTGCCAGGTCCAGTGCGGGGTGATGACGAAATCGCCTTCCGCCATGGTGGTGCGCTCGCCGTCCACCGCGGTGTAGGCGCCTTTGCCCTCGACCACGAAGCGCAGCGCCGACTGGCTGTGGCGGTGCGCGGGCGCAACTTCCCCGGGCAGAACGAGCTGCAGCCCGGCATAGAGCGAGGTGGTGATGCGCGACGAGCCCCGGAGGCCCGGGTTCTCCAGCACCAGCACGCGCCGCTCGGCTTCCGCGGCGCTGATGATGCCGCCCGACTCCATGACGGGGCCGCGCACCTCGTCCCAGCGCCAGTGCGCGGGGCGGCAGGCGCTGGCGGGCTCGGGCGTGATCAGCCCGGCCATGACCTCCCAGAGCGGCGCCAGGTTCCGCGCCCCGATCTCGTCGTAGAACGCCGCCCTGTCCGTCATCGCCGCCTCCGCTGCAAGTACGGTTCCAACATAGCCCGCCGGGTCGGGAATACGAAGGATGCGGCACGGTCGTTCCGGCTGTTCTTGTAAGGACGGGTGCGGGGAGAGGGCGGCGACGAGAATCGCAGCGGAATGTTTTGAATAACCCGCCGAAACGGTATGCATTTCGGGTATTATGCGACCGTCCGGACATATCCGGCAGGCCAATGGCATCGAAGTCGGCAGGTTGTGTCGATCGGGGAGGATTTATGACGTACGCAAGGGAAAACTACGGTTCTCGCCCGCAACGAAAGTCATCTGCCGGATCGCCTGCCGCCCTGTCCCGAATCGCCGCGGTCGTGGCCGTCCTGTCGGCGGGACTGTTCCTGTTCTATCCCGATGCCGCGGAGGCTGCCGTCGAGGGGGAGACCAAGTTTGTCCTCGACAGCTTCGCCTTCCTCGTCTGGGGCGCGCTCGTCATGTGGATGTGCGCCGGCTTCACCATGCTGGAGTCGGGCTCCGTGCGCACCAAGAACGCCTCGGTCATCTGCCTGAAGAATATCGGCCTCTACTCGATCGCCGGCCTCACCTTCTACTTCCTCGGCTACAACGTCATGTATGTGGGGGTGGAGGAAGGCGGCTGGATCGGGACCTTCTCCTTCCTCTACGGCACGTCGGCCGACGAGATCGCCCTGCTCGGCGGCGATGCATCGAAGGCCGAGGCCGTCGTCGGCAACGGCTATGCCGTCATGTCCGACTGGTTCTTCCAGATGGTCTTCGTGGCGACGACGGCCTCCATCGTCTCCGGCACCCTGGCGGAGCGCGTCAAGCTCACCTCGTTCTTCGTCTTCATCGCGATCCTGACCGCCATTGTCTATCCGATCGTCGGCGCCTGGACCTGGGGCGGCGGCTGGCTCGCCGCGATGGGCTTCCAGGATTTCGCCGGCTCCACCATCGTCCACTCGACGGGCGGCTGGGCGGCGCTCGCCGGCGCGGTGATCGTCGGGCCCAGGAAGCACAAGTTCCGCGCCGACGGCAGCCCGAGGGCGACGCCGCCGTCCAACGTCCCGGCCGTCACGCTCGGCGTGTTCATCCTCTGGCTCGGCTGGTTCGGCTTCAACGGCGGCTCGCAGTTGGCCCTCGGCGGCGCGGCGGACGTGGTCGCGCTCGCCAACATCCTCGCCAACACCAACCTCGCGGCTGCCGCCGGTGTGCTGGCCGCACTGGCGCTCGCAAGGCCGCTGTTCGGGCGCATCGACCTGCTGGCGGGCCTGAACGGCGCCATCGGCGGCCTCGTCGCGATCACCGCCGGGCCGGATATCGTCGAGCATTACTGGGCGGTCGTGATCGGCCTTGTCGGCGGCGCGGTCACCACCGCGGGCCTGAAATTCCTCGAGGTGCTGAGGATCGACGATGTGGTGGGCGCGGTGCCGGCGCATCTCTTCGCCGGCATCTGGGGCACGATGGCGGTCTGCATTGCGGCGGGCGGCGACGTGCTGGTCCAGCTCACCGGCGTGCTTGCCGTCGGTGCCTTCGTGTTCGGCGCATCGCTGCTGATCTGGACGGGCCTCAAATACACGATGGGTGCGCGCGTCTCCGAGACGGTCGAGGAGCTCGGCCAGGACGCCGCGGAACTCGGCATCGAGGCCTATCCGGAGTTCGTGCTGATGCCGGAGGTGGACGACGACTGACAGGACGGGCGGCGTCCGCCGGGCGCCGCCCCGTCAGGCCATGCCGGCTTCGACGCGGGGGTCGGCGCTCGCCCGGTCCTCGGCCGCATCCGCAAGCGCCGGATCGGGATTGCGCGGAAGCTGGATCATCACCCGCAGGATCTGGTCGCCGC
>JAJECZ010000069.1 GCA_022821735.1 Alphaproteobacteria bacterium
TGAGTCGCTGGGCCCCTGCGGCCTGTAGTGCTCCGCCAGCGCGTTGGCGATGTCGGCGTCCTGCCCCTCCTCCAACGCATAGTAGCGGCCCATGACGCCCTGCAATTCGGGGAACTCGCCGACCATGCCCGTCACGAGGTCGGCCTTGGCGAGGCGCACGGCCTGCCGGCAACGGGCCGTGTCGGCGCCGGGGACCAAGGGCGCCAGCTGGTCCGCCAGCTGCTCCAGCCGCCGGGCCTTGTCGCCGACGCTGCCGAGCTTTGCGTGAAACACCACCTTATCGAGCATGAGCAGGCGGGCTTCCAGCGAACGCAACCGGTCCCGATCCCAGAAGAACTTCGCGTCCGCCAGCCGGGCGCGCAACACGCGCTCGTTTCCGGCCCGCACCGCCGCATTGCCGTCCGGCGCCTCGATGTTCGCAACAAACAGGAAGCGCGGCGCAAGCCCGCCCGCCCCGTCCTCCACCGGGAAATAGCGCTGGTGCGACTCCATGCTCGTCACCAGCACCTCGGGCGGCAGTTCGAGAAAGGCAGGATCGAAACCGCCGACGCCCGGCACCGGCCATTCGGTGAGGCCCGCATTCTCGGCCAGCAGGCGCTCGGAGAGGCGCGCGCCCTCCGGCGCTCCTTCCCGGATGCGCGCCATCCGTTCTTCCGCGTCGAGCAGCACGAAGGCCGCGCGGAGTTTCGCCTCATAGTCCGCGAAGCCGGAGACCGCGAAGGGTTCCGGCGCCATGAAGCGGTGGCCCTGCGTGCGGTCTGAGAAGTCGAGCCGCGCTTCCGTGCCGCCGACCTCGACGCCGCCGGGCAAAGCCTCGCCGCCGAAGACGGCCAGCACATTGCGCAGCGGCCGGACATAACGCATCGGCGCATCGCCCCAGCGCATGGATTTAGGCCAGACGAGGCGGCTCGCTGCATCCGCCACAATGTCCGCCAACACCTCGCGCGCCGGGCGGCCCGGCACCTTGCGCACAGCGAACCAGAACTCGGCCTTGCCCTGCCGACGGCGCTCGCACTCGTCGAGGCTCGCGAGGCCGGCCGCCTTCAGGAAGCCCTCGACGGCCCGGTCCGGCGCGCCGACGCGGGGGCCCTTGCGTTCCTCGGTGCGGTCCGGCTGGCGGTCCGGCAGACCCTCGACGACGAGCGCGATCCGGCGCGGCGTGGCGAAGGCGCGCGAGACCCCGTGCGCGAGGTCGGCTTCCTTCAGCCCATCCAACACCAGGCGTTCGAAATCGCGCCGCGCGCGGTCCTGCATCCCCGCCGGGATTTCCTCCGACAGCAGTTCGACGAGCAGTTCGCTCATGCCGCCGCCGTATCCAGATGGCCGCGCGAGCGGAGCCAGGCGCCGGCCGAAGCCCGCGCGAGCGCCCGCACGCGCCCGATGTAGGCCGCCCGTTCCGTCACGCTCACGACGCCACGCGCGTCCAGCATGTTGAAGGCGTGGCTCGCCAGGATGCACTGGTCGTAGGCCGGCAGCGCCAGTCCCGCCTCCACCAGCGCCGCGCATTCGCGCTCGGCATCGGCGAAATGGCGGAACAGCGCCTCGGTATCGGCGTGCTCGAAATTGTAAGCCGAGAACTCCCGCTCGGCCTGGTGGAAGACATCGCCGTAGCTGAGGCCCGTGCCGTTGAAGTCGAGGTCGTAAACATTTTCGACCCCCTGCACATACATGGCGAGGCGTTCCAGCCCGTAGGTGATCTCGCCCGAGACCGGATTGCAGTCGTAGCCGCCGACCTGCTGGAAATAGGTGAACTGGCTCACCTCCATGCCGTCGCACCAGATTTCCCAGCCAAGGCCCCAGGCGCCGAGCGTCGGGCTCTCCCAGTCGTCCTCGACCAGCCGCAGGTCATGCTCATGCGCATCGATGCCGATTTCGGCGAGCGAGGCGAAATAGAGGTCCAGAATGTCCGGCGGGCTCGGCTTCAGCAGCACTTGGAACTGATAATAGTGCTGGAGCCGGTTGGGGTTCTCGCCATAGCGCCCGTCGGTCGGGCGGCGCGAGGGCTGCACATAGGCGGTGCGCCAGGGCTCCGGCCCCAGCGAGCGCAAGGTCGTCGCCGGATGGAAGGTGCCGGCGCCCACTTGCATGTCGTAGGGCTGCAGCACCGCGCAGCCCTGCCCCGCCCAGAAGCGCTGGAGCGCCAGGATCAGTTCCTGGAAGCTGGGCGCGGGTGTCATAGCGCGGCCGCGGCTTGGCCGCGCCGGTCTGCGTCGACGCGCGTGCGCATCAGTCCCGGTCCCGACTCCGGTAGGACCCGCTTTCCGGGTCGCGCTCGAGGTCGATCGGCTCCGCGTCCTGCTCGTCCCGCACCTTGTTCACGAGCTTGTTGGCCTTGCGGGCCATGCCCTCGATCCGCTTCCAGCCGAAGATCACCAACGCGATGACGGCGGCGAGAAGCAGCAATTTTCCGAGCATGGGCCGATCCTCCGTTCTATGTCCCCTTCATAGGCCATAGCGCGCCCAAAGCAACCGCTCCTCCAGCGCATCGCCGAGGCCGGGCAGCGCGGGCAGCAGCGGGAACCGCCGGCGCCGACGAAGCGCCACCCGCATCCGGACACGCTTGCCGAACCGCTCGCGGACCACCTGGCGCATCTCGCCGAGCCCGTCGGCGAGGCCGAGTTCCACCGCCTGCCGGCCCGTCCACACCCTGCCGGAAAAGAGGGCGTTCCCTTCCTCCTTCAGGCGCATGCCCCGGCGCTCGCGCACCCAATCGATGAAGACGCCGTGGATGTCTTCCTGCATGGCGCGCAGCGTTTCGACGTCTTCCGGCCTTTCGGGCCGGAAGGGGTCCAGCATCCCCTTGCGCTCGCCCAGCGCATGCACCCGGCGCTCGATGCCGAGCCGTTCCAGCGCGCCGTCGAAGCCGAACCCGGCGAAGATGACGCCGATGGAGCCCAGGATGGATGCCGGATGCACGAAGATTTCCGATCCGGCACAGGCGAGCCAGTAGCCGCCCGACGCGCCGACATCGTCCACGAAACTCAGCACCGGCACGCCCTTCTCGTCGCCGAGCCTGCGGATGCGGTCGGCGATCCGGGCGGACTGGACGGCGCTGCCGCCGGGGCTGTTGATCGAGAGCGCGACCGCCGCCAGCCGCTTGTATCCGAAGGCGCGCTCGATTCCGGGCGCCACCACCTCGTAGGTGAGTGCGCGGGGGCTGCTGCGGCCCGGCACACCGAGAACGCCTGCAAGCGGCAGGACGGCGACGGTCGGGCGGCGGCGGAGTTGCATCTCAGTCGAGGTCGAAGACGTTGACGGGTTTCAGCCCGTCGTCGAGCTCATAGACGCGCGGGCGCCCGGTCGCGATCTCGAAGGACGGGATGTCCGCGTCCGAAATGCCCTCGAGATGCTTGATGAGCGCGCGGAGTGAGTTGCCGTGCGCGGAGATCAGCACCCGCTCGCCGCGCGCAACCCTGGGCGCAATCTCGGCGTCCCAATAGGGACGCACCCGCTCGATGGTGAGCTTCAGCGTCTCGTAGGTCGGCACGCCGCCCGGCACATCGGCATAGCGCCGGTCCGCCGACTGTTCCTTCCAGCGCGGGTCCGAGCGTTCGAGTGCGGGCGGCGGCGTGTCGAAGCTGCGGCGCCAGATGTGCACCTGCTCTTCCCCGTGGCGCTCGCGCATCTCCTGCTTGTTGAGGCCGGTTAGCCCGCCGTAATGGCGCTCGTTGAGCCGCCAGTCGCGGATGACCGGCAGCCACATGCGGTCCATGCGGTCGAGCGCAATCCACAGCGTGCGCACGGCGCGCTTCAGCACCGACGTGTAGCAGACATCGAAATCGAACCCGCCCGCCTTGAGCGCATCGCCGGCCCTCTCGGCCTCCGCGACGCCCGCTTCGGTCAGGTCCACATCCACCCAGCCGGTGAAGCGGTCCTCGCGGTTCCACACGCTCTGGCCGTGGCGCAGCAGGACGAGCGCCGTCACGGCAGCAGGTCCATGGCCTGTTCGAGTTGGGCGATCCTCGCTTTGTGGCCGAGGCGCGCATCGAAGCGCAGGTTGATGCCGTCCATGCCGCAATCCCGGTAGGTTTCGAAGCGGGCGCGCACCATGTCCGGCGTGCCGATGGCGCCGAAGGCGGTAATCATCTCGTCCGGCACCCGCTTCGCCGCCTCTTCGCGCTTCCCTTCGATCCAGAGCCGCTGGATCGCCCGCGCATCGTCCTCGAAGCCCGCCCGGCGAAAGGCGTCGTTGTAGAAGTTGGTGCGCGCGGACCCCATGGCGCCCATCTGGAAGGCGACGCCGGGGCGGCGGTCCTCGATCATCCGCTCGACATCCTCGCCGATGGCGACCGTGCAGGCTGCCTCAAGGTCGAGGTCCGAGAGCGTGCGTCCGGCGTGCTCGGCGCCCCGGCGGAGATAGTCGAGATGCGCTTGCGGATAGTCCGGCGAAAAGGAGGTGCCGAGCCAGCCGTCGGCTGCCTCGCCGGTGTATTCCAGCGCCCGGGGCCCGAGCGTCGCCAGATAGATGGGTATCTCCGTCGGCGGGAAATCCAGCCGGATCGCCTTGCCCTCGCCGCCCGGCCGCGGCAGCCGGTATTCCGCGCCCTCGAACTGCAATTTCTCGCCCGCAAAGGCCATGCGCATGATGGCGACCGTCTCCCTGAGCCGCGAGAGCGGGCGGGCGTAGGCCGCACCGTGCAGCCCTTCCACCACCTGCGGGCCGCTGACGCCGAGTCCGAGCGCAAAGCGCCCGCCGGACAAATGGTGCAGTGAGAGCGCCGTCATCGCAGTCATGGACGGCGCACGGGCGCTGATCTGCATGATGCCTGTGCCCAGCCGGATTCGCGTTGTCCGTCCTGCAAGGAAGGCGAGCGAGGTCGCGGCGTCCGCCCCCCACGCCTCGGCGGACCAGGCGGTATCCACGCCCAGTCGCTCGGCCTCCTGCACGAACTCGGTGAGCTCTACGCCGCCGCTCCGGTCGTAGCCGCCGACGCCGATCGACGCCTTCATGGTCGCCTGTCCTCTCCTGCGCCCCGGATCAATCCCCGGCCAGCACCCGGCGATAGATCTCGATATCGATATTACCGCCGCTCGCCACGAGGCCGACCGCTTTGCCTGCCACGCGGTCGCGTTCCTTCAGCAGCGCCGCCAGGGGTGCTGCGCCCGCGCCCTCGATCACATTGTGCGTGTCGGTGAAGTAATGACGCATGGCCGCCTCGATCTCGTCATCCTCGACGACAACGATGCGGGCCGCGTGCTCCAGGACGATCGCGAGCGCAGACTCGTCGGGCGTGCGGCAGGCCATGCCGTCGGCCATGGTGTCGGCGCTGTTGGTGGAAACCGCCCGGCCCGCCTCGAAGCTCAGCGCGTAACAGGGCGCCTTTTGTGCGACCACGCCGACGATCTCGGTGGCAAGGCCCAATGCCTCGCGCGCGGCAATCGCCCCGCAAATGCCGGAGCCGAGGCCGATGGGCACATAGAGCGTGTCCAGATGCGGCGCGGCGCGCAGCAGCTCGTAGCTGTAGGTCGCCACCCCGGCCACGAGCGCGGGATGGAAGGACGGCAGGAAATGCAGGCCTTCGCCTTCGGCCAGCGCGCGGGCATGCTCGAAGGCGTCCTGGAAGTCGCTGCCATGCACCACGAGGTCGGCCCCGAAAGCCCGCATGGCGGCATTCTTCTCGCGGCTGTTGCCCTCCGGCACGACGACCGTGACCCGCTTGCCCGCCTGCCGGGCGGCATAGGCGACAGACTGGCCGTGATTGCCGCGCGTCGCCGTCACCATGCCTCCGGCTTCGCACTGGGCCATGTAAGTCAGCCCGCCTCGGATCTTGAACGCCCCGATGGGCGTGTGGTTCTCGTGCTTGACCCAGACCTCGGCACCGGCGCGCTCGGCAAGCAACGGCCAGACCCGCTCCGGGGTCGCAGGGAATGCGCCGTAAACCAACTCGGCCGCCGCCTCGATTTCAGTCTTTCCGGGCAGTGTCATGGCAGTTCGATGGTCCCGCTGAGATAGGGCGCCGCGCGCCCGGAAATCACCACCCGGTCCCCCTGCATGGTGCAGGCAAGCCGCCCGCCGCGCTCCGATACCTGCCGGGCCGTCAGCGCCGTCTTGCCGAGCCGGTCCGCCCAATAAGGAGCTAGAGCGCAATGCGCCGAACCGGTTACCGGGTCCTCGTCGATCCCCGCGCCAGGCGCGAAGCAGCGGGACACGAAATCCACCTCGCCGCCGGGCGCGGTGGCCGCTGTAATTCCGCTGTTCAGCGCTGCCAGCCGGCGGAAGTCGGGCCTGAGCGCCCGGATAGACGGCTCGTCGGGGAAGACCGCCACGCATATGAACGGGGCCCCCAGAACCGCTTCGGGAGCCGCCCCCAGCGCATCCGCCAGACCCTCCGGCTCCGCGGCCGCTTCGGGCGGATTGGCCGGGAACTCCATGCTCAGAACAGGGCCGTTGCGATAGACGGTCAGCCTGCCGCTGCGCGTCTCGAACTCGACCTTCTGCGTCTCCCGGTGGACATGCTCGAAGACGACATGGGCGGAAGCCAGCGTCGCATGGCCGCACAGATCGACCTCGACCTTCGGCGTGAACCAGCGCAGCCGCCACGCCAGCCCTTCCGGCACCAGGAAGGCCGTCTCGGAAAGATTGTTCTCAAGCGCGATGGATTGCAGCAGCGAATCCGCCGGCCATTCCTCCAGCAGGCAGACGGCGGCCGGGTTTCCGGCGAACGCCCGGTCCGCAAAGGCGTCCACCTGGTAGAGCGGTATTCTCATGGGGCCGCGACCATAGCAGCGGCGAGCCGAAAATCCAGCCGGTCAGGACCCTGCGAAGTTCACCCGGACAAGCCCGAGAGGCCCGAAATCGGAGACCGCCAGCGTGTCCGGGCCCGGAACCGGCAGCACGCCTGTGCAGGACCCCGTGGTCACGAACTGGCCCGCCGTCATCCCGAGGCCGAGGCCGGAGAGATGGTTGGCGAGCCAGCGCACCGCCTCGACCGGGTGGCCCATCATCGCGCGGCCGGTGCCGCGCCCCGCCTCCACGCCGTTGAAGGTCAGGCTCACCTCCTGGTCCACGCAATCGATGCCGCGCCAGTCCTCGAATTCGTGCGCGACGATGTAGCGCCCGGTGCCGCCATGGTCTGCGATGGTGCCGAGCGGGCCGAGCGGCTGGTCGTCGGCCAGCCGGCGCTCCGGGAGCTCGATTCCGGCGATCAGCGAACCGATTGCGGCCTCGACCTCCTCCCGGCTGTAAGGCTCCGCCCGCGCCGGCAGGTCGGCCGAAAGCCGGAAGCCGTATTCGCTCTCGTAGATCGGACCCAGCAGATCGGCGAGCCTGTATTCGATCTCCGCCCCCTCATCGACCATGCCCTCGCAAATGTGGCCGGCGAACGGCCCGGAGAGGCCCATCGCCTGCTGCGCGGCGGCCGCAGTCGCGCCGATCTTCCAGCCGACGATCCTGCGGTCCTCCATCGCGTGCAGCGCCTGCCAGACGGCCTTCGCCTCATCCTCGTTACGAGGCGCGCAGGCCTCCGGAATAGCAGGCTCGCGCCGTCCCGCCAGACGCGCCTCGCGCAGGAACGCCGCGGCTGTTTCGGCTCTGGACATCAATGCGCCTCCGCTTGCTTGCGCGCCTCGACGATATCGTCGGCGAGCTTTCCGGACAGTTCCTGGAGATGGTCGAATTCCCAGTCGAACGTGCCCACGCCAAGCGTCAGCGAGCGCAGCTCGATGATCATGTCGGACATTTCCGACTGCGGCAGGAAGGCGTCCACCCGGTCCCATCCGGCCCAGCCCTCGCGGGCGTCGAAACCGAGAATCTGGCCGCGGCGGCCCGCCAGCAGCCGCTGGATATTCGCCGTGTATTCGGACGGGATATGCACCTGCACCTTCAGGATCGGCTCCAGCAGGATCGGGCTGCAATTCGGCAGCCCCTCGCTCATGGCGAGCCGTCCGGCGGTCTTGAAGGCCTGTTCGGAGCTGTCCACGGGATGGTGCTTGCCGTCCTTCAGCGTCACCACGAGGTCCACGACCGGGAAGCCCAGCGGCCCGCGGGACAGGAACTCGCGCACGCCCGTTTCTACCGCCGGGATGAACTGGCGCGGCACCGAACCGCCCACGACCTTCTCCTCGAAGGCGAAACCCTCACCCCTCGGCAGCGGCGCGATATCGACCAGCACGTCGCCGAACTGCCCGTGTCCGCCCGACTGGCGCTTGAAGCGCGAATGCTGCTCCGTCGCCTTGCGGATGGTCTCGCGGTAGGGGGTCTGCGGGCGTTCGGTCTCGACGGCGATGTGGTACTTGCTTTGCAGCCGCGCCACGCCGACCTGGAGATGCTGGTCGCCCTGGCCCCAGAGCAGCAATTGATGCGTCTCCGGATTGGCTTCGATCCGGTAGGAGGAGTCCTCCTCGGCAAGCCGCTGCAGGGCGCCGGAGAGTTTCACCTCGTCGCTGCGCTTCTCGGCATGGAGCGCTATCGCGTAGATCGGGCTGACCTGCGCCGGCCAGGCGTCGGGCTTCGCCGCGCCGCCGGCGGTCAGCATCTGTCCGGTCTCGAAGGCATCCAGGCGGCCGATGGCGACGACTCCGCCGGCCTCGGCAGCGGCCACTTTCGTGAGCGCCGCCCCGTGCATGCTGGCGAGATTGCCGAGGCGCTCGCCGCCCAGATTGTCGCCTTCGTTGAGCACGCCGGAGAGGACGCGGGCGAGGTTCTGCTTGCCCTGGTGCTGCGCGTGATAGGTCTTGAAGATCTGCACTGCGGTGCCTTCGCCAGCCTCGAACCGCGCCGCGGCGCGCGAGACGTCCGGCGTGTCGTGGCGAAGCGCCTTCAGCAGGCGGATTACGCCATGGTCCCGCTCCGCCGCGCCGAGCAGCACGGGCACGACATGCCCGTCCGCCAGTGCGGCCCTGAGATAAGCATAGATCTCATCCCGCGCCGGGGTGGCTTCCTCGAGCAGCGCCTCCAGCAGGTCGTCGTCGAAGTCCGCAAGCGACTCCATGAGTTCCTGGCGCGCGATTTCGGTGTCGTCCCCCAGCGAGTCCGGCACCTTGACGAGGTCCGAAGGCGCGCCTTCCTTGTAGTTGTAGGCGCGCTCGCTGATGAGATCGACATAGCCCGCCACGGCTTCGCCCTCGACCACCGGAATCTGGCGCACCACCAGCGGCTTGCCGGAGACCCCCTGCAGCGCCTCCATGGTTTCCGCGAGCCCCTGGGTCACGGTGTCGATCTTGTTGATGAAGATCATGTGCGGAATGTTGCGCACATTGAGGAAACGCAGGATCGGCGCCAGCATGATCGCGCGCGCCGGGTCCGGTTCGCAGACCACCACCGCTATGTCGGCGACGACAGCGCCGTGCATCGCTTCCTGCAGGAATTCCACCGAGCCCGGACAATCCAGCACCGTCCAGTCGTCGCCGAGATAGTTGAAGCGCGCCGGCAGGATTTCCGTGCTCATGTTCCGGTCGCGCGATTCCGGCGAGGCGTCGCCGACCGTATTGCCGTCCTTGACCGTGCCCTTGCGCGTCACGGCCCCGGCGGCGTGCAGCATGGCTTCCATCAGGCTGGTCTTGCCGCTGAGATAGGGACCCACAAGGGCCACGCACCGCGCGTTCGTACTCATTCTCCCTCCCCACTGCCGGTCCGTCCCGTCAGCCGGCGTCCAATGTTTCCATGCGGTGACACGCTCGGCAACGAAAAACGCGCGGGCGCTTCCTTGACTGCCCGCCGGCGGCAGGCAAGATGCGGCGCTCCGCAAGCAAAGGAAGCGGCATCATGACATATGCGGTTCCGGCCCCGGCCCGGACGGTCCTGCCGGTCAGGGGATCGGAGGCGGTGTTTCCCGTGGGCCGGATATTCTGCGTCGGACGCAACTACGCCGAGCACACCCGCGAGATGGGCCACGACCCGGACCGTGAGCCGCCCTTTTTCTTCATGAAGCCGGCGACCTCCATCGTCGCGGGCGGCGGCGACATGCCCTACCCGCCCGGCACCGCGGACCTGCACCACGAGATGGAGCTGGTCGCCGCAATCGGGACCGGCGGGCGGGACATCGGCGAGGAGGACGCGCTCGGCCACGTCTTCGGCTATGCCGCCGGCCTCGACATGACGCGCCGGGACCTGCAGGGCGTCGCCAAGCAGCTCGGCAGGCCCTGGGAGATCGGCAAGGCGTTCGACCATGCCGCGCCCTGCTCGCCCGTGGTCATGGCGAGCGAGATCGGCCATCCGCAGACGGGCGCGGTGCGCCTGCGCGTCAATGGCGAACTCAGGCAGGACGGCGACATCTCCGAGATGATCTGGAGCCTGCCGGAGGTCGTGGCCCACATCTCGGCGCTCTTCGCCCTCATGCCGGGCGACCTCATCATGACCGGCACTCCCGCCGGCGTCGCCGCCGTCAGCCCCGGCGACCGCCTCGAAGGCGAAGTCGAGGGCGTCGGGCGGATCGAGGTCAAAGTCGTCTAAGCCATGCCGCCTATAATTCGTTGGCTTGCTTGACAACGACTTCTCGTTGGCATACCTGACAACAAGATGGACGCCGAACTCCAGTTCGACGACAGGTTTGTTCTGAGCGACCGCACGTTCGCTCAAGTGAAGGTCTGGCGGGTTCCGATCGCGGTGCGCGGCAGTAGCCACGGGCTGAAATACTCCTTCGCCCTTGTCGTCGATAGCGAGTGCGTCCTGCGGTACGACAACGAGGCTGGAAAAGGCGACCACAGGCATACGAACGGAATCGAGACACCGTTGGAGTTCGACAATTTGACCGGACTCCTGGCCGATTTCTGGAAGGAGGTGGACGAATGGGTGAGACGGAACGGATTGTGACCCTGACAGTTGCGCCCCGGAGCGCGCTTGCCGCGCGGATGGGCGCCGCGTTGGCCGGACGCCGGACGGCGCCGCGCATCGCCTTCGCGTCCATCGACCTGCTCCACAAGGTCTGCGCGCCGAAGCGCCTGGCGATCCTGCGCGCGATGGCCGGCGCGGGGCCCCTGCCCGTGCGCGAGGTCGCGCGGCGGGTGGGCCGGGACGTGAAAGCCGTGCACCGCGACATGGCCGCACTCGTCGGGGCTGGCCTGCTCGACCGGGACGAGGGCGGGCGCATGAACTTCCCCTATGACGGCGTCCGCATGGAAGTGGACCTGATGCGCGCCGCCTGAAGGGGCGGGATATGGCGGCTTCGACCCGCGCAACGGGAGGGGCCTGCAAAGCCGCACTACCCCGAAGTCATCCCCGCATCGCCGCCCCGTTCGGATCGAAGAGCGGCAGCCTCTGAAGGCGGGCGGGGCGGCGGTCGCCGAGGATTTCGATCTCCCAGCCCTCCTCTTCTTCCGCCAGCGCCTTCGGCACGTAGCCGCAGGCGACGGAGACGCCGGACCAGTGGGCGTAGCCGCCGGAGGTGACAGCGCCGACGACCTCGCCGCCGCGCCAGATGGGTTCGTCGCCCATGGCGTCGGCATCGTCCGCGTCCACGGAAAAGAAGCAGAACCGGACGGAACCGCCCGAGTCCCGCTCTCGGAGCGCGGCCTGCTTGCCGATGAAGTCCGCCGGCTTGCCGTAGGCGATGAAACGGTCCAGCCGCGCTTCCACCGGGCCGTAAAGGGGTCGGTAGTCCCTGGCCCAGGAGCCGTATTGCTTCTCGACGCGAAGCCCGTTGAGCGCCCGGCTGCCGAACGGCCGGATGCCGTGCGCCTCTCCCGCCTCCAGCAACAGGTCGAGCAACAGGCGATGGTAATCCGGCGCAACCCAGATTTCGTAGCCGAGGTCGCCGGTATAGCTCACCCGGCCGACCAGGGCGGGCACCGGGCCGAGCGTCATCCGGCGCACTTCCATGAAGCGGAACGCCTCGACCGAGACGTCCTCGCGGACCAGAGCCGCCAGCACGTCGCGCGCCTTCGGCCCCGCTATCGCAAGCCCGGTGAGCGCGCCGCCGAGCGGCGTGAGCACGACCGAGCCGTCCGACGGCAGATGCCGGACAAACCAGCGCATATGGTATTCCTCGGCCGGCCCCGAACCGACCAGCCGCCAGAGCCCGCCGCCGAGATTGGCGAGCGTGAAATCGCCGATCAGCTTGCCGCCCTCGTTCAGCATCGGCGCCAACCCCATGCGCCCCTCGCGCGGCAGGCGGCTCGCCAGAATCCGGTCGAGCCAGGCATCCGCTCCCGGCCCGGTCACGTCATATGCGGCGAAGCCGCTGGTCTCGGCGATCCCGACGCTCTCGCGCACGGCCCGGCATTCCTCGCCGACGGGGCCGAAATCTGTCGAACGATGGAAGGAATGCCGGTCCTCCACGCCCGGCGGCGCGAACCAGAGCGGCTGTTCCAGCCCCCAGGCGTCGCCGAACACCGCACCCATGGCCGCGAGCCGGTCGTGAACGGGGGTCGTGCGGAGCGGCCGCGCCGCAGGCAGTTCCTCGTTCGGGAAGCGGATCGAGAAACGGCGGGAATAGTTCTCGCGGACCTTGGCGTCGGTATAGGCAGGTGTGGCCCAGGCGCCGAAGCGGGCCACGTCCATCGCGTGGATGTCGAAGCCGGGGTCGCCGTCGACGATCCAGTTGGCGAGCGCGAGACCGACGCCGCCGCCCTGGCTGAAACCGGCCATCACCGCGCAGGCGCACCAGAAGCCGGGCAGCCCGCGCACCGGCCCGACCAGCGGGTTGCCGTCCGGCGCGAAACAGAACGGCCCGTTGATGACCCGCTTGATGCCGGCTTCCTTGAAGGCCGGGAAATGCTCGAACCCGACCTCCAGCGACGGCGCGATGCGGTCGAGGTCCGGCGGCAGCAGATCGTGGCCGAAATCCCAGGGCGTGTTCACCGGCGACCAGGGCTTGCACGCCTTCTCATAGGTCCCCATCAGCATGCCGCGGCCTTCCTGGCGCAGGTAGATCTCGCCCTCGAAATCCACGACATGCAGCATTTCGCCGCCCGTCTCGCGGTTGTATGCCTCCACCTCCGGCATGTCGTCGGTGATGAGGTACATGTGTTCCATCGCCAGGATCGGCAGTTCGAGGCCGACCATGCGCCCAACCTCGCGCGCCCAGAGCCCGCCGGCATTGACGACATGCTCGGCGTGGATTTCCCCCTTGTCGGTCGTCACCAGCCATCCGCCGCCGGGCAGGGGCGCCAGCGCCTCGACCTTGGTGAAGCGATAGATTTCCGCGCCCTGCGCGCGGGCCG
>JAJECZ010000191.1 GCA_022821735.1 Alphaproteobacteria bacterium
GGCGCCATCGTCGCGTCCAACACCTCCTCGATCTCGATCACGCGGCTGGCCTCCACGACCGACCGGCCGGAGCGGTTCATCGGCCTGCATTTCATGAACCCGGTGCCGATGATGTCCCTGGTCGAGCTGATCCGCGGCATCGCGACCGGGGACAACACCTTCGAGGACGTGAAGGAGTTCGCCGTCTCGCTCGGCAAGACGCCGGTGGCGGCGGAGGATTTCCCGGCCTTCATCGTCAACCGCATCCTGCTGCCAATGATCAACGAGGCCGTCTATACGCTCTATGAAGGCGTGGGCTCGGTCGACGCCATCGACACCGGCATGCGCCTCGGCGCCAACCACCCGATGGGGCCGCTGGAGCTGGCGGATTTCATCGGCCTCGACACCTGCCTCGCGGTGATGCAGGTGCTCTATGACGGGCTCGCCGACAGCAAATACCGCCCCTGCCCGCTGCTGGTGAAATATGTCGAGGCAGGCTGGATCGGCCGCAAGGCCGGCCGCGGCTTCTACGACTACTCAGGCGACCACCCCGTCCCGACGCGGTAGGGCCGACCGGTTACAGCACGCCGTTGATTGCCCGGAGGTAGAGGCGCTCCAACGCGCCCGTATCGAGGGGAACCGGGTTGGTTGCGGCAGACGGGTCCACCGCCGCCATCGGCGCCATGCGCCCTGCGAACGAGGCGTCCACGCCTATGTCCCTGAGCGTGTGCGGAATCCCGATCTCCTCGCGCAAGGCAAGAATCCAGTCGAGGACGCCCGGGAAAGACGGGTCCGGCAGGTCGAGGTAGCGGGCGAGGGCCGCCATCCTCGTCTCGATAGCCGGCCGGTTGAAGACGAGCACATAGGGCATGACCACCGCGTTCGTCAGGCCGTGATGGGTGTCGAGCAGCGAGCTGCAAGGGTGGCTGAGGGCGTGCATCGCGCCCAGCCCCTTCTGGAAGGCGGTCGAGCCCATCGCGGCCGCCACCTGCATGCGGCTCCGCGCGGCAAGGTCGGAGGGGTTCTTCACTGCGACGGGAAGCGCGTCGCGGACGAGCCGCATCGCTTCGAGCGCGATCCCCTGCGCCAGCGGATGGAAGACGGGGCTCGAATAGGCTTCGAGGCTGTGGGAGAGCGCGTCCATTCCAACCGCCGCGGTGAGGTGGGCGGGAAGCCCCACAGTGAGTTCGGGGTCCAGGATCACGCGGCCCGGCATCATCCGGGGATGGAAGATGATCCGCTTGGTGTGCTCGGCGCGGGCGTCGGTGATGACCGACGCGCGTCCCGTCTCCGAACCAGTGCCGGAGGTGGTGGGAACGGCGACGACCGGCGCCAAGCCGTCCTCCTTGGCCCGGGTCCACCAGTCCTCGCGGTCCTCGAAATCCCAGATGGGCCGCGATTGGGCCGCCATGAAGCCGATCGCCTTGCCGGTATCCAGGGCGCTGCCGCCCCCGAAGGCAATGATCCCGTCATGGTCCCCGTCCCGGAGCGCCCTTACCCCTTCATGGACATTGGCCTCGACCGGATTCGGGCGCACTTCCGAGAAGACCGCGCATGCGAGGCCCGCCTGTGTACAGGACGCCACCGCGTCGCTCACCATGGGCAGCCCCGCCAGCCCAGGGTCCGTGACCAGCAGGGGCCGGTGGATGCCGAGCTCCAGGCACGCCCGGGGAAGCTCGCTTACGCGCCCGGCGCCGAAGCGGATCGGAGCAGGGAAGCTCCAGTTGCCAATCGGGTCCGTCGGCTTGTCCATCGGGTGCGCCTCCCGGCATGGGCATTGGGAAAGACCGGCTGGCCCGGAGGGCAGCGTCGCCGGACCATGGCCCCCGTGAGGGTTCCCGGCTAAATCACGCCCTCCGCCCGGAGCGCCTCGACCGCACCGCCGTCGTAGCCGAGCGCGGCCAGCACATCCGCCGTGTGCTCGCCCTGGTCGGGGGTGTGGAGGCGGACATCGGGCCGGCCGCCGCTGCGGGACAGGGTGGCGGCCTGGCCGACAACGCCGACATCCCCCAGTTCCGGGTGGGCCATGACCTTCTCGATGCCGAGATGGCGGACCTGCGGGTCGGTCATGGTCCTGTCGATGCTGTTGATCGGCCCGCAGGGCACGCGCGCCTCGTTCAGCGCAACCACCCATTCCTCGCTCGGGCGCCTTGCCGTGTATTCGCCGAGCACCCTGTTGAGCGCGGCCCGATTCTTCGACCGGCTTTCGTCGTCGGCATAGTCGGGGTGGGAGACGAGCTCCGGACAGCCAAGCGCGTTGCAGAGCCGCTCGAACATGGTGTTGCCGGAGGCGGCGATGTTGATATGCCCGTCCGAGGTCGGGAACACGCCGGTCGGAATCGAGGTCGGGTGGTCGTTGCCGGCCTGCGGCGCCACCTCGCCGGAGACCGTCCAGCGCGCCGCCTGGAAGTCCAGCATCATGATCTGCGCTTCCAGCAGCGAGGTATGCACCCACTGCCCCTCGCCGGACCGTTCGCGCTCGTAGAGCGCCAGCAATATGCCCTGCGCCAGGTGCAGCCCGGCCGTCAGGTCCGCGATCGGGATGCCGACCCGGACCGGCCCCTGCCCCGGCAGGCCGGTGATCGACATGAGGCCGCCCATGCCCTGCGCGATCTGGTCCACGCCCGGCCGGTCGCGGTAGGGGCCGGACTGGCCGAAGCCCGAGATCGAACCGTAGACAATGCGCGGATTGACGGCCTTCACGGCCTCGTAGTCGATGCCGAGCCGGTGCTTCACGCCGGCGCGGTAGTTCTCGACCACCACATCGGCATGTTTCGCCATCTCCAGGAAGATCCCGCGGCCCTTGCCGGCCTTGAGGTTGAGCGTCATCGACCGCTTGTTGCGGTGGAGGTTCTGGAAGTCGAAGCCATGGCGGGCACCGGACACCACCGAGCGCGCGTCCCCGCCCGGCGGCGCCTCGATCTTGACCACGTCGGCCCCCCAGTCCGCAAGCTGGCGCACGGCCGTCGGCCCGGCGCGGGCGCGGGTAAGGTCGAGGACCCTGATATGGGTGAGAGGCAGCGTGGCGGACATGGCGGCTCGGGCTTTCGTTCCGGGGAAACAGGCGTCATTCAAGCACACGCGGAGGCGCTGCCGCCAGCCTGCCCGCTGCCCGTTCGACGCGCCTTTGCAGCGCGCAGCCGGAGAATCTTCGCTATGGTGGCGTCCGGAACCACGGAGACCGGCCGGGATGGCAGGCGGAGCGATGCGGAACCCGGACAGCCGCGCGGCGCAGGTGGACGACGCGCTGCTGCAGCGGATGACGGCCGCCCTTGTCGAGGCGGCGGACCCGGAGCAGGTCATTCTCTTCGGCTCCCACGCGCGGGGCGAGGCCGGACCGGACTCGGACGTCGATCTGATCGTGGTCGAAGCCGAGCCGTTCGGGCCGGAGCGCGACCGCTTTGCGGAGGCGTTGCGGCTCTGGCGTACGCTCGACGGCTTTCGCGTTGCCGCCGATGTCCTGGTCTATAGCCGCGACGAAGTGGAATACTGGCGCGACTCCCTCAACCATGTCCTCGCCCGCGCACTCAGGGAAGGCAGAGTCCTCTATGAGCGACGTTAAATGTGCGCGAATTCTTGTGGAGGCGGCAGAGAAGGATTTGTCGGCCCTTCGCCATATGGGCGATGCCGATGCGTTCCCGAACGAGATATTCGGCCTGCATGCACAGCAGGTGGCGGAGAAGTCGTTCAAGGCGTGGCTGGCGCCTCTGGGCGAGACCTATCCTTTGGTCCACGACCTTCGGCGCTTGCTGGAAATGCTGACGGCGTACGAACCGGAGGCGCACCGTTTCGGAGCGTTGATCGACTACACACCCTATGCAATGCAGTTTCGCTATACCGGGCAGGACATGCCGGCGGCATCGCTCGACCGCGAAAGGATCGTCGAAGAGGTGAGCGCGTTGCTCGAAGAAGTCCGGCGGCGGCTGACAAGCGCGGAAGGCTGACAACAGCGACGACAAACGAGCACCGTCCGGGGTGACATTCGAAGACCTGTCCGGATTTTGGGCTCGGGACCGCAGGTTCGGGCCCTTTCCCGGCCGGTCCGGGTAACGGCTCAGTGGAAATAGGCGCCGCCGTCCACGACGAGGGTTTGCCCGGTGACAAAGCCGGAATCCTGCGACGCGAAGAAGACCACCGCACCCACGATGTCCGCCGGGTGCTGGTCGCGCTGGATGACGCGCGCCTGAAGCGAGATGTCCCGGAGCGTTTCAAGCTGGTGGGGATTTGCGAGCACGCCGTCGGAAAGCGTGAATCCGGGCGCCACCGCATTGACCCGAATGCCCGCGCCGCCAAATTCCTTCGCGAGCGCCTTGGTCATCGCGTTTACGGCGCCCTTGCTCGCCACATAGTGCAGCAGGAACGGAACGCCCTTGAACGGCGTGCCCGACGAGAAGTTGACCACCGAGCCGCCGCCCTGCCGGCGCATGGCCGGGACGACCGCCCGGGTCGCCATCGCCTGCCCGATGACGTTCACATCGAGGATACGCCGCCACTCCTCGACATCGAGGTCCTCGAAGGGCCCGGTCTTCAGCGAGGAGTAGATGCCGGCATTGTTGACCAACACGTCTATGCGGCCGAACGCCTCCAGCGCGGCCCCTGCCATGGCCTCGGTGTCGTCCCGGCTCGACACGTCGCAGGCGACGCCGATGACCGCGTTTCCCGCATTGTCCAGCGCCTTTGCGGCCTCCGCCGCGCCCGCACGGTCGGCAATGACGACATTCGCGCCTTCCGCGAGCAGGCCTTCCGCAACGGCGCGCCCGATACCCATCGCCCCGCCGGTGACGATGGCGACCTTTCCCTTGCAACGCATGTTCCTTCTCCTCCCGCTTGCCTGCGCTCCCGATCCGCCCGGTTCGGCGACTTCTCTATGCGGGTGCCGGACTTATGCGGTCGCGGGCGTATCGACTCCGGCCGCCCGCGCCGCGGCGGCCAGCGCCCGGTCCAGCGTGGCGAGCGGCAGCCGCATGCGCAGCGCGAGTTCGAGATAAGTGGCGTCATAGACGGACAGGTCGTGGCGGTCGGCAAGCGCGAGCGCCGGCCCCCACACGCAGGATGTGGACACCTGCTCGATTTCGATGGGAAGCGCGTCCAGGCTGGCGCAGATTACCGGCCACTCGCCGACCCCGATGCGGCGGCGCCGGGTTGCTGCAAGCAGCACGCTACCGACTTCGACGGGCCAAAGCGACGGGACGAACGCGCGGTCGTCGATGAGCGAATCGCGCAGCCGGTCCGTCGCCTCCGAGGACTCGTCGGGAAACACCCAGGCCATGGCGACTGAGCAATCGAGAACGAAAGGCATCAGTGTTTGCGCGCTTCCTCGACCATCTGCCGGACCGGGGTCCCGCCGAGGGAATGAGTTCGCTGGAACTCCTTCAACGCATCGATGGCGGATTGCACCTTGCCGGAATCCCGCGAGCGGAACGGGACCAGTTCTGCCAGCGGCCGGCCGTGCCTGGTGATGACGAACCGTTCGCCTGCTTCCACCCGCCGAAGCAGTTGCGGCAAGTGGGTTTTTGCCTCGAACGCCCCGATTTCCGACACTGCGCCCGCCTCCTCTGCAACCCTGCCCCCAATCAACCAGTCTCAGTCTAGTCTTAACAGCAAGCCAGGTCAAGGACACCGACAGCTGCGGGCGCGCGAACCGGCTATGCCGGCCTCAGGCTTATGGGCATCTCGGCGAACACCCGATAGCTCTGCGACTTCGGTCGGTCCCGGTCCTCGTCCCTGACATAGCGGATGGACGAGGCGCCGAGCAGGGATCGCGGCAGGACCATCGCGCGGATGAAGCGGCTCGGGACATCGGGCGACGCTTGCGCGAAAACGGGTTCCGGCCCGCTCTCGAACCAGGCGCCGCCGGGGCCGCAAGACGAGGAGCGGCCCTCCGTGTCGATCCTGATCTCCCCTTCCCGCAGGCACCTGATTCCCGGGCCCCGATGGGTGTGAAGCAGAGCCGTTCCGCCGGGCGGGAAGGCGACGCTGTCGAGGCGGAGCAGCAGTTCATCGGCGATCGCGGCAAGGTCGATCCGGCCGGCTAGGCGAAGCACCGTCCGATGGCCGTATGCGGCGGTGTCGGCATCGGAGGCCGCGACCTCCCAGCGCCAGACCGCAGCGCCGCCGCCGCCGGCGCTGAGCCGCACCGGCCCTGCCAGGACAGCGCCTCCGTCGGCCGGGACTTCCTCCCCGTTCACAGAGACGCTGCCGGCCGGGACATAGAGCGCCCTCGGCGCGGGATCGTCGAACCGGACCTCCTCGGCGCCGAACAGCACATCTTCGAACAGCCGGATTTCGCACGGCATGCCCGGCGGCCTCACTCCTCCAGCTTCCGGAGCGCGATGGGGTCGAAGGGGGCGGTGAAACGGCCGGTGGGGCGGATGAAATCGTAAGGCTCGCGCCTGAGCCAGCGGCCGCGCCCCGGCTCCGCCGTCACCTCGCCGTCGTTCCAGATCACCTCGCCGCGCGAGAGCGTCATCACGGGCCAGCCCGTGACCGACATGCCTTCATAGGGCGTGTAGTCGGTCAGCGTGTGCAGATCGTCGCTGCGGATGGTGACGTCCCGCTCCGGGTCCCAGATCGCGATGTCGGCGTCGGACCCGACGGCGATCGTGCCCTTCTTCGGATAGAGGCCGAACAGCCGGGCCGGGTTGGCAGATGTCAGCGCCACGAACTCGCACGGGCCTATCCTGCCGGCCGAGACGCCCTCCGAGAACACCAGCGGCAGGCGCGTCTCCAGCCCCGGCACGCCGTTCGGGATTTCGCTGAAGCGCGCATTGGCGCCGTGCAGCGCCTTGCCCCTCGGGTCGTCGAAGCTGTAGGGCGCATGGTCCGAGCTCACGATGCCGAGCGTCCCGTCGGTGAGCGCCCTCCAGATCTCCTCATGGTCGGCTTCGGTGCGGGGCGCGGGCGAGCAGATGAACTTGGCGCCCTCGAAGCCGTCCCGGTCCATGTCGTCGGCGGTGAGCGTCAGATATTGCGGGCAGGTCTCGCCGAACACCTTGATGCCGCGCGCCTGGGCGCGGCGGATTTCCTCGGCAGCCTCCCCGCAGGTCACGTGGAAGACCTGGATCGGCAGGTCCAGAAGCTCGGCGAGCGCAATCACCCGGTGGACCGCCTCGCGCTCGACGACCGGCGGCTTCGACCAGGCGTGGTAGCGCGGCGAGGTCAGCCCGGCCTCCAGCAGCCGGTCGGTCATCCACATGATGGCGTCGTGGTTCTCCGCGTGGACGCACACGAACGCCCCGTGCTTCTTCGCGCAGGCGAACACCTTGAGCAGTTGCGCATCGTCCATCCGGTTCGACGGATAGGTCATGAAGACCTTGATCGAGCGGTGGCCCTCGGCGATCAGCTCCGGCAGCTCCTCTTCGATCACTGCGTCGGAGGGGTCGTTGACGATGATGTGGAAGCAGTAGTCGATCACGGATTTGCGCGCGAGCGCGGCATAGCCGTCCATCGCCTCCCTGACCCCCCGGCCCCGGACCTGGGGCGAAAAGCTGATCGTGGTGGTGGTGCCGCCGCAGGCCGCGGAGATCGAGCCGCTGGTGAAGGTGTCGGCGTTGGTGCCTCCGGTCGAGCCCGGCTGCTCGATATGGCAGTGGCTGTCCACGCCGCCCGGCATGACCAGCCGGCCGCCGGCGTCGATCTCATGCGCGCCCTTGTCGAGATTTTCGCCGAGCGACGCGACGCGCCCTCCGACGATGCCGATATCGGCCCGGACCATGTCGGATGCGGTGACCACCGTGCCGCCGCGGATAACCGTGTCGTAAGCCGCCATCTGCAGCCCTCCCGCCTTCAGCTCGCTCCGAGAATAACCGAACGCGCGCGCAGCGATTCACCTGAATCGACGAATAGCGTCTCGCCGGTGACCGAAGGGGTTTCGATCAGGTAGCGAAGCGCAGCGGCTATCTCACCCGGCCGGGCCGTGCGCCGGAGCGGCAGCCGGGCGCCAAGCGTCTCCAGCCGTCCGGGTTTCATGCCGGTGCTCTCGTAGACGATGCCCGGAGCAATGGCCGCGATCCGGAGCCGGGGCGCCAGGTCCGCCGCCAACGCCCGCACGGCGCCTTCCAGCGCGACCTTGCTGAGCGTGTAGGAGAGGTAGCCGGCCCCCGGATGGCGGATTTTCTGGTCCACGATGTTGACCGCAAGCCCTGCGCCGTCCGGCCCGAGCACGGCGGCGAACGCCTGGATTGCAAGCAGCGGCGCGCGCAGGTTGGTGGCCATGTGTGCGTCGAAGGAGGCCGCGTCGAGCGTCCCGATCCGGTCCGGCTCGAACCGCGCGGCATTGTTCACCAGCACCGAAAGCCCGCCCAGCCGCGCATGCGCTTCTTCGACGACCCGCGCCGGCACGGAGGGATCGTCCAGATCGCCCCGCAACAGGACTGCGTCCAGATCGGCCGGCGGCTCGCTGCGGCGCGTATGGACGGCAACCCGGTGCCCGTCCACGAGCATTGCCCGCGCGAGCGCAAGACCGAGGCGCCGCGCACCGCCGGTAATCAGAATGCGTTCCGCCATGCCCTTGTCCCGGCCGGTGGTCCCGGCCCATCTTAACCGCATCCCGGCGCCCGCGGTCAGACGGCACGAAAGCGTTGCGACCAACCGTCCCGCCGTCTTCTACCTTGCGCCGCAATGCTTTATATCGGCTTTCCCCCGGGCAGCGCCCGAACCGGCCCGAGAGAGGCTGCGGCTCTTTCCGAAACGAAACCTGCGGAGGTGACATTCCTTGTCTGCGTTGCCACCCAAGCAGGGACTCTATGATCCGCGCAACGAGCATGACAGCTGCGGCGTCGGGTTCGTCGTCGATATCCGGAACCGCAAGTCACACCGGATCGTGCGCCAGGGCCTCGAAATCCTGCTGAACCTGGACCACCGGGGCGCGGTCGGCGCCGATCCGCTGGCCGGCGACGGCTCCGGCATCCTGCTGCAGAAGCCCGACGCCCTGTTCCGCGCCGTCGCGCCGGATGCCGGCATCGAGCTGCCGGACGAGCCCGACTATGCGGCCGGTTCCGTTTTCCTGCCGCGCGCCGAGGCGCCGCGCGCCGTCTATGAAGCGCTCGCGGAGCGCATCGTGCGCGAGGAAGGCCAGCATGTAGCCGGATGGCGGACGGTCCCGGTGGCGAGCGAAATACTGGGCGAGACGGTCGCGGCCACGGAACCGGTCGTGCGCCAGATCTTCGTTGCGCGAGGCACAGGCACCGAGCCGGGCGACGCTTTTGAGCGCAAGCTCTTCGTCATCCGCAAGCGGATCGAGAACGAGGCAGCGGCCGAAGGCGCGCCCGGCCTCGACGACTTCTACATCGCCTCGCTCTCCTGCCGCACCATCGTCTACAAGGGCATGCTGCTGGCGCCGCAATTGGGCGACTATTACCTCGACCTCCAGGACGAGCGGATCGCATCGGCGCTGGCGCTGGTGCATCAGCGCTTCTCGACCAACACTTTCCCCTCCTGGCGGCTGGCGCACCCCTACCGGATGATCTGCCACAATGGCGAGATCAACACGGTGCGCGGCAATTACAACTGGATGGCGGCGCGCCGGCACGCGACCAGCTCGAAGCTGTTCGGCGATGATCTGGGGAAACTCTGGCCGCTGATCCCGCCCGGCCAGTCGGACACCGCCTGCTTCGACAATGCGCTGGAGCTGCTGACGCGCGGCGGCTATTCGCTCGCCCATGCGATGATGCTGCTCATTCCCGAGGCGTGGGCCGGCAATCCTCTCATGGACGAGGAGCGCCGCGCCTTCTACGAGTATCACGCCGCGCTGATGGAGCCTTGGGACGGGCCGGCGGCCGTCGCCTTCACCGACGGGCGGCAGATCGGCGCGACGCTCGACCGCAACGGCCTGCGCCCGGCGCGCTACCTGGTGACCACGGACGGCCTCGTGGTGATGGCGTCGGAAGTCGGCGTGCTCGACATTCCGCCGGAGCGCATCGCCCGGCAGTGGCGGCTCCAGCCGGGCAGGATGTTCCTGATCGACCTGGAACAGCAGCGCATCGTGGACGACGGCGAACTCAAGGCCGAGCTGGCGCGCTCGCATCCCTACGGACAGTGGCTGGCCCGCACGCGCTTCCGGCTCGACGACCTGGAGGCGCCGCCGCGCGCGGCCAGCAACCGGCCGCCGGCGGGCGAACTGCTCGACCGCCAGCAGGCGTTCGGATACACGAACGAGGATCTGGAGGTCTTCCTGCAGCCCATGGGCGAGGGCGGCGACGACCCGGTCGGGTCGATGGGCACCGACACGCCGATTTCCGTGCTCTCCGAACGCCCGAAGCTGCTCTACACCTATTTCAAGCAGCTGTTCGCGCAGGTCACCAACCCGCCGATAGACTCGATCCGCGAGGAATTGGTGATGTCGCTGGTCTCGATGGTGGGGCCGCGCCCGAACCTGCTCGACCTGGACAGCGGCGGGACGCATCGCCGCCTCGAGGTATCCCAGCCGATCCTGACCGATATCGACCTCGACAAGATCCGCCATGTGGGCGACCTGGTGGGCGGAGCGTTCCTGACCGAGACGCTGGACACCACCTGGGACGCCGCCGAGGGCGCGGACGGCATGGGTCCGGCGCTGGAGCGGCTCTGCGGCGAGGCGAAGCGGGCGGTCGAGCAGGGTTTCAACATCCTCATCCTGTCGGACCGCGCGGTCGGGCCCGACCGGATCGCACTCCCGGCGCTGCTGGCCTGCTCGGCGGTGCATCACCGCCTGATCCTTGAGGGGTCGCGGACCGGCGCCGGCCTCGTGCTTGAAACGGGCGAAGCCCGCGAGGTGCACCATTTCTGCGTGCTCGCGGGCTATGGCGCCGAGGCGGTCAACCCCTATCTCGCCTTCGAGACGCTGGATGCGCTCCACGAGGACGGCGCCTTCCCCGCCGGCTTCACGCGCGAGAAGGTCCACAAGAATTACATCAAGGCCGTTAGCAAGGGCCTGCTGAAGGTGATGTCCAAGATGGGCATCTCGACCTACCAGTCCTATTGCGGCGCGCAGATCTTCGACGCGGTCGGCCTCGCGAGCGATTTCGTGGACCAGTATTTCACCGGCACCGCCACCACGGTGGAGGGCGCCTCGCTCGCCGAGGTGGCGGCCGAGACGGTCGCCCGGCACCGGGCCGCATGGGGCGACGCACCGATCTACCGCAACATGCTGGACGTGGGCGGCGAATACACCTTCCGGCTGCGCGGCGAACGCCACCAGTGGGAGCCGGACTCGGTCGCCAAACTCCAGCACGCCACGCGCGCCGGCAATGCCGCGAGCTACGAGGAATATGCGGCGATCCTGAACGAGCGGAGCAGCAGGCTGATGACCCTGCGCGGCCTGTTCGAGTTCCGCGAGGACGGCAACGGCGTGCCGCTGGAGGAGGTGGAGCCGGCCTCCGGGATCGTGAAGCGGTTCTCCACCGGCGCCATGTCCTTCGGGTCGATTTCGCGCGAGGCGCACACGACGCTGGCCATCGCCATGAACCGCATCGGCGGCAAGTCGAATACCGGCGAAGGCGGCGAGGAGGCCGACCGCTTCGAGCCGATGGCGAACGGCGACAGCATGCGCTCGGCGATCAAGCAGGTGGCCTCCGGCCGGTTCGGCGTGACGGCCGAATATCTCGCCAACTCGAACGACATCCAGATCAAGATGGCTCAGGGCGCGAAGCCCGGCGAAGGCGGGCAGTTGCCCGGTCACAAGGTCGATCGCAACATTGCGCGGGTGCGCCACTCGACGCCCGGCGTCGGCCTGATCTCGCCGCCGCCCCACCACGACATCTATTCGATCGAGGACCTGGCCCAGCTCATCCACGACCTGAAGAACGTGAACCCGGCAGCGCGCATCAGCGTCAAGCTGGTCTCGGAGGTCGGCGTCGGCACGGTCGCCGCCGGCGTCTCCAAGGCCAAGGCCGACCATGTCACGATTTCGGGCTTCGAGGGCGGCACGGGCGCCTCGCCGGTTACCTCGCTCACCCATGCCGGCTCGCCCTGGGAGATCGGCCTTTCGGAGACGCACCAGACCCTTGTGCTCAACAATCTGCGTACCCGCATCGCCGTGCAGGTGGACGGCGGCCTGCGCACCGGGCGCGATGTGGCCATCGGGGCGCTGCTCGGCGCGGACGAGTTCGGCTTCTCCACCGCGCCGCTGATCGCGATGGGCTGCATCATGATGCGCAAGTGCCATCTGAA
>JAJECZ010000478.1 GCA_022821735.1 Alphaproteobacteria bacterium
GCGGATGAGCCAGGGCAGGAATTCCGGCAGGTGGCGCCAGCGGATGAAGAGCGGCCCCATCGGGTCCAGCAGCCAGCGGGGCGCCTTGAACATGAGGCCGGGGCCGGTCTGCGGCAGGCAGGAGTGGGAGCTGATCGCGCCGGCATTGCCGAAGGAGGTCATGGTGCCGGGCGGCTCGGGGTCGATCAGCGTCACTTCATGGCCGTCGCGCCGCAGGTAGCAGGCCGTCGCCGTGCCGACGATTCCGGCCCCGATGACGGCGATATGTTGCGCCTCGCTCATGGCGCGGCATATAGCACGGAGCCGGCAGCGGCGGGAGCTCTCCGGCGGGCCGCGCCGATGCGCTTCGCCTCCTCCGAAATGCCCCGAGGGAGGCGCTCATGGACAATCCAGCATCGTCGATGCAGCGGCCGATCAACGGCCGGCCGCTTGCAACCGTCCGGTCCCGGCCGGTCTTTCAGGCAAAGACTCTGTAGAATATAATAATATCAAGAAGTTGAAATATAGGGAATTCCTATAATAAACTTGGGGAGGCAATGGCCGACGGAATTGGGGGAATACTGGGCGGACTCGGCCTCTTTTTCGCCGGCATGTGGCTGTTGTCCGAAAATCTGAAAGTCCTGGCCGGCTATCGGCTTCGTATCCTCGCCACCCGTTGGATTCCCGACCGGTTCGCGGCGTTCGGCTGGGGCATGCTGGCAGGTTCGGTCGTCCAGAGCATGACCACGCTGACCTTCGTTGCGGGCAGCGCGCGGCAGGCCGGGCTGATTTCCGCGGACCGGGCGTTTTCCATCGTCCTCGGCGGCAATATAGGCACATCGCTCCTGGTGCTGATCGTGGCGTTCGATCTGGAGGTGGCCGCTCTGTGCGTCCTTGGAGCGGCCGGCGCGGCCATGGCAAGCGGATGGACGGGCAGATACCGCAATCATGCGACATTGCTGTTCGGGCTCGCGGCGGTCTTTGTCGGCCTCTTCCTCGCCAAGGAGTCGGCAGCCCCCTTCGCCGATCATGTCTGGGTCGGCGATCTGGCGAAATGGATGAGCTATTCCCTGTGGTTTGCCTTCGCGGGCGCCGCCCTTCTCGCCTTCGTCATGCAGTCGGTCATGCCGGTCATCATCCTGGGAATCGGCATGACCGCGATCGACGTCATTTCCGTCGACCAGCTACTGATGATCGCCTACGGCGCATGGACCGGGTCGAGTTTTCTTCTTCTTGCGCTGTCGGCGAATTTCACGAGTGCGTCGCGCCAGGTCGCCGCCTATCAGATGTTGGTGAATATCGTGTCGCTGGCGATTTTCATGCCGATTCACTTTGTCGAAATCCACTCGGACATTCCGTTGATGAAGGCGGCGATGCTGGCGACCGACATGGAGGTCGGCCAGCAGATGGGACTGTTCATCGTCCTGACCAACATCATTCCGGCCGCTCTCCTTTTCCCGGTGCTGGACCCGGCGGTGCGGCAGTACGAAAAACTCTGGCCGATGACCCGGCTGGAGCGGATGTCGCAGACCCGCTACATTCACGACCGGGCGTTCAACGATCTCGATATGGCGCTGATACTTGCCGAACTGGAGCAGTACCGCGTTCTTGCGGGACTGTCCGAATATCTCGGCGCGGTGCGCGGCAACGAGGCAATCTCGGAGTTGAACCGGGCCAACGGTCTTCTGATATCGCAGATCGAGGAATTTCTGGAAGAAGCGAAAACGCATCATCCCGCGGAGTGGACGGAGCATCTCAATTCGGTGCTCGTCCGGCAGAGAATCCTCGTCTGGCTCGATGAACAGGTCGTCGATCTGTGCAAGATGTTGAACTCGGTGCCGGATCGCTCCGGCCTGACGGGACTGAAGAGCAGCGTCGTCGAGGGACTCGATGCGGTGCTGCTTGTCATCGTCCAGGAAGCGCAGGCAGCCGGGGACGCGGCGGAACACCCGTTCTATGCGGCCCGGATCGTCGACCGGGGCGGGTTCATGCGAGATGTACGGGACATGTATTTGCGGGAGGACGCCGGACTCAGCCGGGAGGAACGATCCGGCCTTCTCAGGATCACCAATATCGTCGAACTGGTATTTTTCCTGTTGATCGAATTCATGCGGCAGGCCGAGCAACGCAAAGCCGCCTGAAGGACGTGGAAGGACCGACCGCCTCAGCGGTCCGCACCGCCGCTCTGCCGTTGCGGCGATCCTCCGGCGAAGGCCGCCTCGTCCCAATGCGGCCGGCGCGGGTTTGGAACGACGGCGCAATGCCTCTAATGTCTGCGCCGGATTCGGGGAGGCGGAGTGCCATGAGCGGACCGTTGTCGGGGTTTCGGGTCGTCGATCTCACCAATGTGATCTCGGGGCCGATGGCGACGCAGATCCTCGGCGACCAGGGCGCGGACATCGTCAAGGTCGAGGCGCCGGGCGGGGACCTAACGCGCGGCGGCGGCAACCGGCAGGGCGGCCTGTCGGCGGCGTTCCTCAACAACAACCGCAACAAGCGCTCCGTCGTACTCGACCTCAAGCATCCCGGGGGCGTGGAACTGCTGAAGCGCCTCGCCGCGACGGCGGACGTCTTCATCCAGAACTTCCGCCCCGGCGTGGTGGAGCGGCTCGGCATCGGCGAGGCGGACATCCGCGCGGTCAGGCCCGACATTGTCTATGTCTCGATCAGCGGCTTCGGCGAGAAGGGGCCGTTCGCCTCCAAGCCCACCTACGACCCCATCGTGCAGGCGATCTCGGGCCTCACCACCGTGCAGGCAGGCTCCGACGAGGAGCGGCCCCGCCTGGTGCGCACCATCCTGCCGGACAAGGTGACGGCGCTCACCGCCGCCCAGGCGGTCACCTCCGCATTGCTGCACCGGGCAGCGACCGGCGAGGGCCAGCATGTGCGCGTCTCCATGCTGGACTCCGTCGTTGCCTTCCTCTGGAACTCGGACATGGGCTCGCAGACCTTCGTGGACGCGCCGACATCGATCCAGCGCGCGGCGAGCTTCATCGACCTCATCTACGAGACCGCCGACGGCTTTATGAGCGTCTCGCTGATGACCGACCGGCAATGGCTCGGCTTCTGCGAGGTCACCGGGCGCGGCGATCTCGCAAAGGACCCGCGTTTCGCCACCGGAGCGCTGCGCGACGAGAATATCGATGCGCGCCTGGAGCAGGTGCAGGAGGAGCTGCGCAAGCGCAGCACGGCGGAGTGGACGGCCGCCTTCGATGCGGCGCATGTGCCTTCAGCGCCGGTGCTGACCCGCGGAGAGATGGTCCGACACCCTCAGGTCGCCGCCAACGGCACGCTGGTCGAATACGACCATCCGCTCGCCGGGCGGCTCAGGCAGGCGCGGCCGGCTATCCGCTTCGAGGACTCGCCCTCGGGCATCAGGCGCGGCGGGTCCCCGCTCGGCGCCGACACGCGCGAGGTGCTGGCTGAAATCGGCCTGGGCGAGAGGGAGATCGAGGCGGCGCTCGCCAGCGGCGCGGCGGGCGCGGAAGAGCCTGTCCGGGCCGGGCCGTCCGCCGCCTCGAAGGCGGCGGAGTGAGGGCGGGCTAGCTGTCGACCACCGCCGTGGCTGCGATCTCGACCAGGAATTCGGGCCT
>JAJECZ010000143.1 GCA_022821735.1 Alphaproteobacteria bacterium
GAGGCGCTGTTCCTCTGGCAGGGCGGCATGTCGTTCCACGGAGGGCTTGCCGGGGTCGCGCTGGCGGCCTTCCTGTTCGCGCGCCGCCGCGAGCTCCCCTTCCTGCGCGTGGGCGATGTCGTGGCGGCGGTCGCGCCGGTCGGGCTGCTGCTCGGCCGGCTTGCCAATTTCGTGAACGGCGAACTCTACGGCAGGGCGTCGGATGTCCCCTGGGCGATGGTCTTTCCCTCGGACCCGGCCGGGCTGCCGCGCCATCCGAGCCAGCTTTACGAAGCGGCGCTCGAGGGCCTCGTGCTCGGCCTCGTCATGCTGGCGCTGGCGTCGCGGGAGCGGGTGCGGGCGCGGCCCGGCATGCTGGCGGGCGTCTTCTTCCTCGGCTACGGGCTCGCGCGCTGCTTCGTCGAGCTCTTCCGCGAGCCGGACGCGCATCTGGGGTTCATCCTGGGGCCGGTCACGATGGGGCAGCTTCTGTCCCTGCCGCTGGTGGTCATCGGCCTCGCGCTTCTGGCCCGGCGTCCGTGAGCGGCAGCCTGGCAGCCCGTCTCGCCCGGCGCATCGGGCGCGACGGGCCGATCCCGCTCGCCGAGTTCATGGCGCTGAACAACGCCGCCTACTATGCCGGCGGAGACCCGTTCGGGCGCGGCGGCGACTTCATCACGGCGCCCGAGATCAGTCAGATGTTTGGCGAGATCGTGGGGCTCTGGTGCGTGGACGCCTGGGAACGGCTGGGCCGGCCGGCCGATATCCGGCTGGTCGAGCTCGGGCCGGGGCGCGGCGTGCTGATGGCCGACGCGCTCCGCGCGGCGCGGCTGCAGCCGGCGTTCCGTCCGGAGGTGCATCTCGTGGAAACCTCGCCGGCGCTTCGCGCCCTTCAGCGCGCGCAGGGCTTCGATGCGGCCTGGCACGACAGGGTCGAGACCGTTCCGGAAGGGCCGGCAATCTGGATCGCCAACGAGTTCTTCGATGCCCTGCCGGTACGCCAGTTCCTGAGAGTGAACGGATGCTGGCACGAACGGCTGGTGGATTACGACGGCAGCCATTTCCGCTTCGCTGCGGGTCCCGCGCTGCGCCATGCGGGCGCGGGCGAAGACGGCGACATATCGGAAGTCTGCCCGGCCGCGACCGGCATGGCAGCGGCGCTGGCGGCCCGCCCGGGCTACGGCCTCGCCGTCGACTACGGCTATGTCGAGCCGCCGCGCCGGCCGACCGTGCAGGCGGTCAGCGGGCATGAGCCGGTCGATCCGTTGTCCCGGCCCGGCGAAGCGGATATGAGCGCGCATGTGGATTTCGCGGCGCTGGTGCGCGCCGGCCGCGAGGGGGGCGCGGCGGTCTGGGGCCCGGTGCCGCAGGGCGCGTGGCTGAAGCGCCTGGGCATCGAGGCCCGCGCCGCACGGCTCGGCGGCCAGGAGGAGGCGCTGGCGCGGCTGACGGGCGGGGACGCGATGGGCAGGCTGTTCCGGGTGCTGGCCTTCGGCCCCGCCGGCGCGCCGGCGCCCGCGGGGTTCGTCGACGGGGAAGGGGGATGATGGAACGGGACGCGCTATCCGGCCTTGCAGGCGTCGCGCATGCCTTTCTGGAGCGCGGCGGCGGCGTCAGCACGGGCCTCTATGCCGGCCTGAACTGCGGCTTCGGCTCCGGCGACGACCGGGACGCCGTGAGCGAGAACCGGCGGCGCGCACTCGCTGCGGTCGGCGCGGACCGCCTGGCGACGCTCTACCAGGTGCACAGCGCCGAGGCCGTGACGCTGGCGGAGCCGCCGAAGGGCCTCCGGGCCGACGGCATGGCGACGGACCGTCCGGGCTTTGCGCTCGGCATACTGACGGCGGACTGCGCGCCGGTGCTGTTCGCGGACGCGCAGGCGGGCGTCGTCGGCGCCGCCCATTGCGGCTGGCGCGGCGCGCTCGCCGGCATCGCCGAAGCGGTGCTGGAGCAGATGGAAGGCCTCGGCGCGCGGGCAGGGCGGACGGTCGCCGCCGTTGGCCCCTGCATCGGGCAGGCGTCATACGAGGTCGGCCCCGAGTTCAGGGAGGCATTCGAGGCGGCCGATCCCGGCAACGGCCGCCGGTTCGTCGCCGCCGCGCGGCCCGGCCATTTCCGCTTCGACCTCGCCGGCTATGTCGCCGGGCGCCTCGAACGCGCGGGCCTCGCGGCCGTCTCGGTCGCCGATGCGGACACATGCGCCGAGGCCGACCGCTTCTTCAGCTACCGCCGCGCCTGCCTGAACGGCGAGGCGGACTACGGCCGCCAACTGTCGCTGGTCGCGCTGCGCCCCGGCTGACCGCGGGAGCGGGCTTTTCGTTATCGACCCGGTGGGGTTTTGCGTCGGTCCGGGGAGTTCCGGCCGAGGCCGGGGAGAGTGTTCTTCGTTATCGACCCGATAGGGTCGTGAGCCGCCGGGGGCGCGGGAAGCGGGCGCACCTCTCCCGCCTGCTTCCGCGACCCCGGCTTGGCATCCGGCGCCGGGCTCCTGCCTTTCGGCCCCCGGCGCCGCTTCGTCTATGTCATTGCTTCGTTCTCCATCCCTGGATGCATATAGGCGGTTTTGCATCGAATTGCAAGGGATTTTAGGAAAAATAGGAGAACATATCCGGGTCGGCGGCGGCGCGGGCGCCGGACGGCGAATGCGGGCTACCCCGCCAGCCGTTCCGCCCGGCCGAGAGAGGCAGCGAGGTAGCGGGCCGTGTGGCTTTCCGGCGCGTCCAGCACATCCTCCGGCGTGCCGGCGGCGACGATGCGCCCGCCGCCGGCGCCGCCCTCGGGGCCGAGATCGACGATCCAGTCCGCCGTCTTTACGACTTCGAGATTGTGCTCGATAACGATGACCGTGTTGCCCGCGTCCACAAGCGCGTGCAGCACTTCCAGCAGTTTGCGCACATCCTCGAAATGCAGCCCGGTCGTCGGCTCGTCGAGAATGTAGAGGGTGCGCCCGGTCGACCGCCGGGAGAGCTCCTTGGCGAGCTTGACGCGCTGCGCCTCGCCGCCCGAGAGCGTCGTCGCCTGCTGGCCGATCTTTATGTAGCCGAGGCCGACCCGGCGCAGCGTCTCCAGCTTGTTGTAGACCGCGGGCACCGCGCGGAAGAGTTCGACGCCTTCCTCGACCGTCAGGTCCAGCACGTCGGCGATGGACCGGCCCCGGAATCTCACTTCCAGCGTCTCGCGGTTGTAGCGCCGACCCCTGCATGTCTCGCACTCGACATAGACGTCCGGCAGGAAGTGCATCTCGATCTTGATGACGCCGTCGCCCTGGCAGGTCTCGCAGCGCCCGCCCTTGACGTTGAAGGAGAAGCGTCCGGGCTTGTAGCCGCGCGCCTTCGCTTCCGGCAGGCCGGTGAACCAGTCGCGGATCGGCGTGAACGCGCCGGTATAGGTGGCTGGGTTCGAGCGCGGCGTGCGCCCGATCGGCGACTGGTCGATGTCGATGACCTTGTCCACGAGGTCGGCGCCCTCGATCCGCTCATGCGGGGCGGCCGCGCCGCGCGCGCCGTGGAGATGCCGGGCCAGCGCCTTGTAGAGCGTTTCCACGACCAGGGTGGACTTGCCGCCACCGGAAACGCCGGTGACGCAGGCGAAGACGCCGAGCGGGAAGGTGGCGTCGATGTCCTGGAGGTTGTGGCCGCCCGCGCCCCGGACGGTGAGCCGGTGCCCGTTGCCCGGCCGCCGCCATTGCGGAATCGGGATCTGCTTGCGGCCGGTCAGATATTGCGCGGTCAGGCCCTCCCCGCGCCCGACGACTTCCTCCGGCGCGCCTTCGGCCACAACATGCCCGCCATGCACGCCGGCGCCGGGCCCCATGTCCACCAGGTAGTCGGCGCTGCGAATTGCTTCCTCGTCATGCTCGACCACGATGACCGTATTGTCGAGGTCGCGCAGGCGCCGCAGCGTCGCCAGCAGCCGGTCGTTGTCCCGCTGGTGCAGGCCGATGGAGGGCTCGTCGAGCACATAGAGCACGCCGGTCAGGCCGGAGCCGATCTGCGAGGCGAGGCGGATGCGCTGGCTCTCCCCGCCGGACAGCGTGCCGGACGCCCGGTCGAGGGAGAGGTATTCGAGCCCGACATCGTTCAGGAACCCCAGCCGGTCGTTGATTTCGCGCAGGATGCGGTCGGCGATCTCGCGCTGCTTCGCCGTCAGCGCGTCTTCCAGCCGGGCGAACCAGCGGCCCGCCTCGCCGATGGAAAGCGCGGCAACGTCGGAAATATCGCGGCCGTCTATCCTGACGGCCAGGGCTTCGGGCCGGAGGCGCTTGCCGCCGCATGTCTCGCAGGGCCGGGAGGCCAGGTATTTCGACAACTCCTCGCGCACCCAGGCGCTGTCGGTTTCCCGGAGGCGCCGTTCCAGGTTGCGGATGACGCCCTCGAACGGCTTGGTGACCTTGTAGTTCCGCAGGCCGTCATTGTAGGCCATGGTCACCGGCTCGTTCCCCGAGCCGTAGAGCACCGCGCGGCGCACCTCCGGCGGCAGGTCGCGCCAGGGCGTGTTGACATCCACCTCGTAGTGGCGCGCAAGGCTCCTGAGCGTCTGCTGGTAGTATTTCGCGGTGGTGTTCTTCCAGGGCGCGACGGCGCCGCGCCGCATGCTCAGCCCCTCGTCCGGCACCACGAGCGCCGCATCGACATGGCGCCGGCTGCCGAGGCCGTCGCAGGCCGGACAGGCGCCCGCCGGATTGTTGAACGAGAAGAGGCGCGGCTCGATCTCCTCGATTGTGAAGCCCGAGACGGGGCAGGCGAAGCGGGCCGAGAACAGGAGGCTCTCGCCCGTCCGCACATCCTCGACCGAGGCCAGGCCGTCGGAGAGTTCGAGCGCCGTTTCCAGGCTGTCCGCCAGCCGGTTGCCGAGGCCGGGGCGGACCGCGATCCGGTCCACGACGATGGAGATGTCGTGCTTGAAATTCTTGTGGAGCGCCGGCGCGTCCTCGATGTCGTAGAGTTCGCCGTCGATCTTGACCCTCTGGAACCCGCGGCGCTGGTAGTCCCGGAGTTCCTTGCGGTATTCGCCCTTGCGGCCGCGCACGACCGGCGCCATCAGCAGGAGGCGGGACCCTTCCGGAAGCGACTCGATCCGGTCCGCCATCTGGGAGACACTCTGGCTCTCGATGGGAAGGCCCGTCGCCGGCGAGTAGGGGATGCCGACCCGCGCCCACAAGAGGCGCATATAGTCGTATATCTCGGTGACGGTGGCGACGGTCGAGCGCGGGTTCCGCGAGGTGGTCTTCTGCTCGATGGAGATGGCCGGCGAGAGGCCCTCGATCGAATCCACGTCGGGCTTGCGCATCAGCTCCAGGAACTGCCGCGCATAGGCGGAGAGGCTCTCCACGTAGCGGCGCTGGCCCTCGGCATAGATGGTGTCGAAGGCGAGCGACGACTTGCCGGAGCCGGAAAGCCCGGTGACGACGATCAGCCTGCCGCGCGGCAGCGACACATCGACGGATTTCAGGTTGTGCTCCCGGGCGCCGCGAACGACGATCCGGCGGGGCTGGGACGCGCCTGTCATGACAGTCTCGATATTAGGGCGAACCGCCCCGGCTTAGAAGCCATGGCGCGGTTCCGCCGCAATTCGGCGGCAGGCCGGGATGCGGGCGCACCGGACGGAGGACGACATGCATGTGATGGTTCACCGGTTCTGGATCGAGAAGGGGTCCTGGCCGGAGTTTCGACGCCTTTCCAGGGAAGGCGTCTGGCCGCCGATGGCGCAGCTCGGCGCGCGTATCCTCGGCTTCTATCTCGCCGAGGAGCCCGAGCCCAATCCGGAGGTGTCCGGGGCGTGTGACATGGTCTGGCTGATAATCGCCTATGCGGACAAGGCGCATCGCGCGGCGACTCGGACCGGTTCGCCGACATTCGCCGGCTCGAGGGCGCTGCACGACCGGCTCGAGGCGGCGCGCAGGGAACGGATGAAGCTGATCCTCGCAACCAGCGATTGCTGGTGCATCCATGACGGCTCCGGGTTCATGCCGCCCCAGTGGCCGGTGGCGGAAGCCTGAGCGGACGGGTTGTCTCTCACGCAACGCGTCGAATTCGGGTTACAACATTCGCCGGATTGAGATTGACCAGCGGGTCCGCCGCTGTCGGGAGCGCCGCCATGGCCGAGTTTTCGTATCTCGCCTTTCCTGTCCCCGGGACAGCCGCGGAGACGGCCCGCAATGCCGAGGCGGCCGGCTGGGACGCTCTGGGCTTTCCCGATACGCAGAACCTGAGCGGCGACGTTTACAGCGCCCTCGCGCTCGCCGCGTCCGCGACCGACCGGCTCATGCTCGGCCCCGGCGTCACCAATCCGGTCACGCGCCACCCGTCGGTCACCGCGTCGGCCATCGCGAGCGTGCAGGTCGAGTCCGGCGGCCGCGCCGTGCTGGGGATCGGCCGCGGCGACTCCGCGCTCGGCTATATCGGGCGGCAGCCGGCCCCGGTCGGGGTGTTCGAGCGGTATCTGCGCGATGTGCAGCACTATCTGCGGGGCGAAGCGGTGGATATCGGCGACTATGAGAGCCGCAACAGGTGGATCGCCGACACGGGCCTGCCCAAGGTCCCGGTGGACGTTGCGGCAACGGGGCCCAGGGTCATCTCGGTAGCCGCGGTCCATGCCGAGCGGATCACCTTCGCCGTCGGCGCCGATCCGGACCGGATCGCCGGCGCGATGCAAACGGCGCGTGCCGCGCGGGAGAACGCGGGCTTGGATCCCAAGGACCTCTCGTTCGGGGCCTACATCAACTGCACGGCGAATCCCGATGCGGCCAGGGCGCGCCACATAATCAGCGGAAGCGTGGGCACCTTTGCGCATTTCACCGGCATGTCCGGGGCGAATTCCGAGGGCCTGAGGGACCGCGCCATCTTCGAATATATCGGCGCCAACTACGACATGCCCAACCACGCGCGCATCGCGGCCGGCCACCTGTCGGTCGTGGACGACGATTTTCTGGAGCGCTTCGCGGTAGCAGGACCGTCCGGCTATTGC
>JAJECZ010000031.1 GCA_022821735.1 Alphaproteobacteria bacterium
TCGTCCGCATCGATGCTGCGTTCCGGCAGGTTCGTGCCGGCGTAACCCGGCACCGTGGCCGCATTCGAGGCGTCGCGCGCGATGGCGCCAGCGGTTGCCGCGCCCGCATTGCCGATAGCCCGGGCGGCGGAATTCGGGTCCTCGGCGCTTGCGCCGCCGCCGAAGACGATCCAGAGCAGGAACCCGAACACCGCCGCCAGCACGACCAGGCCGAACAGGCGCGTCCACCGATGCGCCCACCCCCTCATCGCGCGTCACCCCTCAGGCGATCGAGATAGAGGCGCGCGGTCTCGCGACCCGTTTCGCCCTCGGAGGCGATGGCTTCCAGCGCTGAGACGAGGCCGATATTGCCGGCGATGACGTCGTGCGGCGGCGGCAGGTCATCCGAACAGCCCCGGCTCTCGCAGGCCGGCACGCCGCCCGGCACGACGACCACCGCCGGCACGCGCGCGATATCGAACAGGCGGAACAGGCGCGGATCGATGGCAATGCCTGCCCCGGACCCGATCCGGGTGCCGACATCGTGGCCGCCGAGCCGTGCGCGGATATCCGCAGCGGTCTGCCGCAACCCTTCCGAAGCAACACCCCTCAGCACCAGCGGCGCACCCGACCGGGCCGCGTCATTTGCCCATTGCCGCCAGCTCGCCGCCGGAACCGACAGGCTGGTGAAGATCAGCACCTCCGCCGAGGCGGGGCGCCGGGCCGCGAAGCTGTCCGCATGACGTGCGGCCGGAAGGCGTTCGGACTGTCCGGGAACGCTCTGCCCGGCCGCTTCGCCGGCGCGTTCGAGCGCGCGGTCCATGATCGAGCGGGTCCAGTCCGCAAGATCGCCGTTGCCGGCCTTGCGCAGCACCTCGTCGACCAGGCGCGATGCGTCCGCCTCGGGGCTTGCGGCGGGGATTTCATCCGCCCGCACCGGACAGGCGCAGGCGCCGAGCAGCAGGAGGGCGGCGAGCCCGCCGAGGGTGCGCATTAGCCACGGCATTTCGGGCCGGTTCAGAGTAGGGTCGGACCGGAGCGCCCTGCCGGCCTTGCGGCCGGTGGGTTTCTCCAGTCCGCCCTCCGAACCGGACGTGCACCTTTCGTTATGCATCCGGCTCTCCAAAGGCTTTCGCGAAGTCGGGAGACTTCATCCAGTTGAGCTCGAACCGTGTGACCGGTAGGTAGGTCATCAGGTATTGCTCAACGCTGCCCTCGGCCCAGACACGGTTGCCGGGGTGAACCCGACTGGCCCGACGCCACGCCTTGGTCAGCCTCCTCGTGGGAACGCGCTTGTGCTTACCCCGCAACCACAGCCAGAGCCGTTGCCGCACATACCAGTCCAGAGCGGACAGGATGCGCTTGGCCCCGATGCAATAGCGGTAATAGCCGGCCCATCCCCGGAGGATCGGATTGAGTTCCTGAAGCATGCTCGCCAGCGACCGGACTTGCGTCTGCCGCCTGAGCACTTTCTTCACCCGCCAGCGGAAGTCGTTGACCACCTCCTTCGGGATTTCGACCCGGCACCCGTAGCCGTACCGGTCGTCCCATTTGAGACGAACCAGACAGCCAAGGAACCGGAACCCTTCCGTCAGTGAAGTGACCCGCGTCTTCTGTTCCGATAGCGTCAGCCCCATCTCCTCGCGCAGCCATTCGGCGAGCGCCTGCTTTTCGGCAAGCGCCTCCTCGTAGCTGCCGGATACGAAGATCAGGAAGTCGTCGGCATACCGGACCGGATAAAGGACCAGTCGCCCGGTCCGTCTCTGGTAGAATCGCCGTTTCGCAGCCCTTTGCACTCCGTCAAGACGGAGCTTGGGATCATGCGGGTGCTTGACCCACCACCAGTACCGTTCCTCGATCGCGCTGAGCGCGATGTTGGCCAGCAGCGGTGACAGGACGCCCCCTTGAGGCGTGCCGGTGGCCGTCGGACTGTAGATGAAGTCCTCCAGCACCCCGGCCTTGAGGAACCGCACGATCAGCCGGTTCACCTTCCGGTCCGCGCAGGATTTCCGCACGCGGTCCATCAGGTGATGGTGGCCGATATTGTCGAAACAGCCCTCGATGTCGCCTTCGATCACCCATTGATAGGGCGGGTCGCGACGCATTCCGTCCGCCCCGCGCCTGCGGGGACGAATGGTCTGCCGGATGTGTTCGAGTGCGCCATGGCAACCCCGTCCGGGCCGGAACCCGTACGACACTTGCCAGAATCGCGCCTCGAAGATCGGCTCCAGGATGTTCTTGACCGCGCATTGCACCACGCGATCAGCGACGGTGGGGATACCGAGGGGTCGGAACTTCCCCGGTCTGCCCGGCTTCGGAATCCACTTTCGCCTCGCGGGCGACGGTCGGTAGCTGCCGTTCCGCAGCGCCTCCCGCAACCCGTCCAGAAAGAGCGGTACGCCTCCGTTGCCGGCGGTAATTTTCGCCACCGTCAGCCCGTCGATGCCCGGCGTCCGCCTGCCCTTGTTCTGAGCAATCGAATGCCATGCACAGCGAAGATTGCGCGGATCGGTTACCCAGTTCCACACATCGCCGTAGGCGCCTTCGGGCGTCCCCTTACTCCACTGGTACAACTTCCGCTGCACGCCGAGGAGCCAAGCCTTGTCGGCCTGATTATCAGAGTCCACTGATAGTTCCTCCGTCATGAAAGTCGTTCCACCTTCTGCCCCCCTTCGCCATGTGCGCGGCTTTCCCGCGCTCCGACTACTACGAGGGCTCCGCCCCCATGCAGACCGTCTCCGTTCTCCGCGGCTAGCCCGGCTCCGTACCGGGCGGACGGCATGGGTTCCCGTGTTCCGATGACAAACCTCAGACCCTTAGGCGGCATGCTTTACCCCTTGCGGCTCAGGGACACGGGATAGAAGGGTTGACCCGTATCCGGGTGCGCTGGGCGCACCCACCAGAAGGCAGCAAACAAACCAACCGGTTCGTTCCGCGATCCCTCCGCCCCGTCGGGCCATCGAGGGTTCACCTGTAAGTAAAGAGGCTTCCGACACATGCTTCGCTCGTATCTCGCCATAGGTCTTGTGGTAGCCCGGCCCGCGAGCGACGGCCCGCGTCCGGTACATTTCAGGCCGCAGCTTTCTCGCCCCGCCGCCGGAAAACGGCGGAACTTAGCGACCCCCTTCCGTCCGGCACCCTTCGCCGGACGGGGTGGCGTCTCAGCCACCGGTCGATCACCGGCACGACCAAGCCGTTGAGCTAACTCATGTTTTCTCTCCTTCTTGGTCATCACGGCGCTCGGATGCAGCAATTCTTTTTCCTCCAGAGCAGGTAGCCAAAGCTCTCGCCGGAGACCGGCAGTTCGCGCAGCGCCTCCCACAACACCGAGGAGCGCCCCGTCGGGTTGCAGCCGGTTGCGGGGCTCGTCGCCGGCACCGGCTGGGTCATCTGCCAGCGGTACTGGCTCTTGCGCATCACCGGCATCGGGTAGCGCCCGCAGAGCGCCCGCGACCCGGACGTGCCCCAGGCGAGGCCGGCCCGGTGGAGGCGGTAGACGAGGCGCTGGGCCGCCAGCAGCGAGGCCTGCACCCCGCCCACATGCGCCGCCACGTTGCCGGTCAGCGGATACATCCCGCCCTGGCAGCCCGCGCACCAGAACATCGGATCGAGCGGCAGCCCGGCCGAGGCCGCCGCGCAGTCGGCCGCGCAGGCCGCCTGCGCCGGCAGGTTGGCGAACAGCGCGGCTTCCGGGTTGAGCAGGAAGGAGAGCTCGTCGTCGAGCCAGGCCGGGTCGAGCTCCGAGACCCAGGCGATGTCGAGGC
>JAJECZ010000074.1 GCA_022821735.1 Alphaproteobacteria bacterium
ACGGCCCGAGGACCCGGACGCGCTCTCCGACGAGGCCTGGGCCGACTACCTGTTCATGCGCGCTAATCCCAAGGGCGTCCACGCCGAGCGCTGGATGCACGCCCAGGGCTGCCGGCGGTGGTTCAACGTGCTCCGCCATACGGCGAGCCACGATATCGCCGCCGTCTATCCCATGGGGGCGCCCCGGCCCGACCACCCGGAGACGGCGGCGTGACAGGGCCGCGCCGCCTGCCGGCCGGCGGCCGGATCGACCGGTCGCGCACCCTCGCATTCCGTTTCGACGGCAGGCGCTACACCGGCCATCCCGGCGACACGCTCGCGTCGGCCCTGCTCGCGAACGGCGTGCGACTCTTCGGCCGCAGCTTCAAATACCACCGGCCGCGCGGGGTGATGGCGGCCGGGGCGGAGGAGTCGAACGCGCTCGTCCTGCTGGAGCCGGGTCCGTTCGCGGAGCCCAACCTGCGCGCCACCGAAATCGAGCTTTACGACGGGCTCGCCGCCGAGAGCGTCAACCGCTGGCCGTCGCTGCGGTTCGATCTGGGCGCGGCCACGGGGCTCATGTCCGGGCTGTTCGTGGCCGGCTTCTATTACAAGACCTTCATGTGGCCGCCTTCCTGGTGGAACCGCATCTACGCGCCCGTAATCCGGCGCATGGCGGGCCTGGCGCGCGCACCGCGCGAACCGGACCCCGAGGTCTATGAGCACCGCCACGCCCATTGCGACATCCTCGTGGTCGGCGGCGGCCCGGCGGGCATCGCGGCTGCCCATGCGGGCGCGGCGGCCGGCGCGCGCGTCATGCTGGCGGACGAGCGCCCGGATTTCGGCGGCGCGCTGCTGGACGGTCCCGAGCGCGTCGGGGCCGAAGACGGCGCGGCATGGGCCGGGCGGATGCTGGCCGGCACATCGGCGCTGCTGCTGCCCCGCACCACGGCCTTCGGCTATTACGACCATAATTTCGTTGCGCTGGCCGAGCGGCTGACGGAAGGCCTTTCGCCTTCGGAACGCGCCGGCCGGCCGCGCCAGCGCATATGGCATGTCCGCGCCCGCCGTGTGGTGCTGGCGACCGGCGCGCATGAGCGCCCGCTGGTCTTTCCCGGCAATGACCGGCCGGGCGTCATGCTGGCGTGCTCCGTCACCGCCTTCATCCACCGCTATGCCGTGCTGCCGGGCAGCCGCGCCGTCTTTCTCGCCAATGACGACTCCGTCTATGCCGCCGCCCGCGAGTTCGCCCGGCACGGCGGCGAGGTCGCCGCGCTTGTCGATCTGCGCGCGGACAGCATGGCGGACGCGGACGGCCTGCCCGTGCTGCGCGGCGCGGTTCCCTTGCGAACCCTCGGGCGCCGCGCCGTAACCGGCATCGAGATCGAGTCGGAGGGGAGCATGCGGCGTATCGCCTGCGACCTGATTGCCATGGGCGGCGGCTGGAACCCGGCGGTGCATCTCTTCAGCCAGTCCCGCGGGACGCTGCGCTGGGGCGACCGGTTGCAGACATTCGTTCCCGGTCGGTCGGCGCAGGCGGAGCGTTCCGTCGGCGCGGCGGCCGGCCGGTTCGACCTCGAAGGCTGCATCGCCGGGGGAGCGGAGGCGGGCACCGCCTTCGCCCGCGAGCTTGGTTTCGATGCGCCCGAGCCGCCAGCCTTGTCCGAACGCCCGCAGCGTCCGGCGCCCGCGCGGACCGTCCCGTCCGCCGGCCGCGGCAAGGCTTTCGTCGATTTCCAGAACGACGTGACCACCGCCGATGTCGCGCTTGCCAGACGCGAGGGCATGCATTCGGTCGAGCATCTGAAGCGCTGGACGACCCTCGGCATGGCGACCGACCAGGGCAAGACCTCCAACATCAACGGGCTCACGCTGATGGCGGCCGGGCTGGGAAGGCCCCCGGCGGAAGTCGGCCACACCACCTTCCGCCCGCCCTACACGCCGGTGCCGTTCGGGGCGCTGGCGGGGCGCAATATCGCCGCGCTCGCCGACCCGGTGCGCCGCACGCCGATGCAGGACTGGCAGGAAGCCAACGGCGCGGTCTTCGAGCCGGTCGGCCAGTGGCTCCGGGCGCGCTACTATCCGGGGGACGGCGAGACCATGCGCGAGGCGGTCACGCGCGAATGCCGCGCCGTGCGCGAGGCCGCGGGCATCCTCGACGCCTCCACGCTCGGCAAGATCGACATTCGCGGCCCCGACGTGGCCGAGTTCCTGAACCGCATCTATACCAACGGCTGGAAGACGCTGGCCGTCGGACGCTGCCGCTACGGGCTGATGCTCGGTGAGGACGGCATGGTGTTCGACGACGGGGTGACGACGCGGACCGGCGAGCACCGCTACCTGATGACCACCACCAGCGGCAATGCCGCCGCCGTGCTGGAATGGCTCGAGGAATGGCTCCAGACCGAGTGGCCGGACCTGCAGGTCTATTGCACCTCGGTCACCGAACAATGGGGCACCATCACCGTGTCGGGGCCGCAGGCGCGGGCGCTGCTGGAGCCGCTTGTCGAGGATATCGACCTGGACCCGGCGGCCTTCCCCTTCCTGTCGATGCGCGAGGGCCGGATCGGCGGCGCGGCGGGCCGCATCTTCCGCATCGCCTTCACCGGCGAGCTCTCCTACGAGGTGAACCTGCCCTGGCGCCGGTGCCTGCCGGTCTGGGAGCGCCTTGTCGGGGCCGGCGCCGTGCCCTACGGCACCGAGGCGATGCATGTGCTGCGCGCCGAGAAGGGCTTCATCGTCGTCGGCCACGAGACCGACGGCACGGTGACGCCCCTCGATCTCGGCATGGAGCGCATGGTCTCCTCGCGCAAGGACTTCATCGGCCGCCGCTCCCTCGCCCGCCCGGACAGCCGGCGGCCGGACCGCAAGCAGCTGGTCGGGCTGCTGCCGGAGGATCCCTCCGAGGTGCTCCAGGAGGGCGCCCAGATCGTCGAGGCGCCGCGCGGGACCCCGCCCGTGCCGATGTTGGGCCATGTGACCTCCAGCTACTGGAGCGCGGCGCTGGAGCGCGGCTTCGCGCTGGCGCTCGTCAAGGGCGGGCGGGAGCGCCACGGCGACCGGGTCTGGGCCTCGGCCACGACGGGCGAGAGCCGGGTGCGGATCGTCGATCCGGTCTTCTACGACCGCGAGGGGGCCCGGCTCGATGGCTGAGGTCCGCGAGATCGACGGCCTCCGCCTGACGATATTGCGGGGCGGCGGCGCCGGGTTCCATGCCGCCGTCGCCGGCGTGCTCGGCCTCGCCCTGCCAGAGGTGCCCAACACGGCGGCAGGCGGGGCGCTCTGGCTCGGCCCCGACGAGTGGCTGGTCGTCTCGGATGCGGACATTGCCGTCCCCCTTGAAGAAGCCCTCGCCGGACAGCACTGCGCCATTGTCGATGTGAGCGAGGCGCGCGCGGTCCTGGAGCTGTCCGGCCCCGGCGCGACGGACGTCCTCGCATCCGGCTGCCGGCTCGACCTGGAGGCGCTCCGGCCCGGCGCCTGCGCCCAGACCGCCCTGGCGCGCACCCATGCGCTGCTGGAGCCGCGCGGGGGCGGCGTCTGGCGGCTCTATGTCGGGCGCTCCTTCGCCGCCTATGCGCGCGCCTGGCTCGAGGACGCCATCGCCCTGCAGGCTATGTCCGCGCCTCCCTGATCCAGCCGTTTTCGAAGACCGGCCCGTCCGAGCTGCAGAAGCGGGCGATGCGGTCCAGCTCGCGCCCGATGCGCTCCAGCCGCCCCCTGCCGAGGCGCACGCCCCGCTCCGGCCAGAGCGCGCGCACGCAGAGCCGGCCCTCGCTCCGCCGCATGTCGATGCGCCCGATCAGCCGGTCGCCCTCCAGCAGCGGGAAGACGTAGTAGCCGTATTCGCGCTTTTCCTCCGGCACGAAGATTTCGATGCGGTAGCGGAAGCCGAACAGCCACTC
>JAJECZ010000275.1 GCA_022821735.1 Alphaproteobacteria bacterium
TGGCCTTTCTCGACATGACGGAAGCCGACTGGGACAGGCTCCTCGGGGTGAACCTGAAGGGGCCGTTCCTCTGCTCGTCGGCCGCGGCGCGGCGCATGGCCGCCACCGGCCGGGAGGGGGCCATCGTGAACATCTCGTCGCGGTCGGCATTCACCTCGTCTCCGCGCGGGGCGCATTACGCGGCTTCCAAGGCCGGCCTCGTCGGCCTGACGCGCGCGACCGCGCTCGAGCTCGCGCCCCACGGCATCCGCGTCAATGCCATCGCGCCGGGCCTGGCAGACACCGCGCAGCCGCGCTACGGGATGACCGAGGACGAGATTGCCGAAGCGGCCGGCCTCATTCCGCTGAAAGGGCTGACCTTGCCCGAAGACGTGGCGGAACTGGCGGTCTTCCTCGCCTCCGCCGCCGCGCGGCGCATCACCGGACAGACGGTTCACATAAACGGCGGACAATATCTCGCCTGAGCCTTCGGACTCACCGCGCGGCCAGCATGGCGGCGGCGGCGAGCACGGCGGCGGCCATGAGCGACGGCTCCAGGTAGCTGCCCGTCCAGTCGTGCAGCAGGCCCGCAAGCGCCGGCCCGACCATCTGGCCGAGGCCGAACGCCGCCGTTATCAGCGCAAGGTTGCGGCGCGGGTCGCCGACGGAGAGGCGGCGCGCATTGACCAGGCCGAGCGCCGTCAGACCCATGAAGGTGCCGCCGAGGAGGGCGGCTGCAACGAGCACCATCCAGATGCCGCCGCCCAGCACGCTCAGCAGCACGCCGAAGGCCTCGACCAGGCAGGCCGCCGCGAAGGCGCGCTCATTGCCCCAGCGCTGTCCCGCCCAGCCCCAGAACGCGACCGACGGCGCCGCCGCCAGCCCGACGAAGAACCAGACCAGGTTTTCCGCCGGCTGCAGCACCGGATCGGCGCGCACCATGTCGGAGATGAAGGTGGCGGTGATGACATAGCCGAAGCCGAACAGCCCGTAGGCAACGGCGAACCGCGTGAAGCCCTCTGCTCTTGCGCCCGCCGCGGCAGGGCCGGCGGCTTCGGCCGGTTTCCCCTGTCCCCGTCTTCCCAGGAGAACCCAGACGGGAACCGACAGCGCGAGCGCGAGGGCGCCGCAGACCAGCCAGGGGCCTTGCGAGTCGCCGTCGCCAAGCGCGGCGAGCGGAACCGCCAGCGACGAGACCGCGATGCCGACCCCGACGCCCGCATAGATGCCCGCCGCCCAGACCGCCCGCCCGGCGGCGGCCAGCCGGTCCATCGTCAGCGAGGAGGCCAGCACCATCACCAGCGCCGCGAGGGCGCCGTTCGCGAAGCGCAGCGCGAGGAACGCGCCCAAGTCTTCCGTCAGCCCCATCGCGCCGGTCGTCGCGGCGCTCGCCACCAGCGCGCCCATGAGCCAGAGCCGCGCATCGCCCGGCACCGGCCGCCACGCCGCCGCCAGCGCGCCCAGCAGGTAGCCCAGGAAGTTGGCGGACGCGATCAGCCCGGCTTCCGGTTTGCCGAGCCCGAGCCCCGTCGTCATGAACGGCAGGATCGGCGTATAGACGAAGCGCCCGATCCCGATGGCGACCGCCAGCGCCAAGCACCCGGCAAGCGCCAGCAACGCCGGATGCCGCAGGGCTCCCGTCGTTGCGCCCTCCCCGGAGGCCGTCACGCGGTCGAGCCGCCGTCCACTGCCAGCGTGGTTGCCGTGACGAAGGAGGCTTCGTCGGAGAGCAGGAAGAGCGCCGCGTTGGCGATCTCCTCCGGCCTGCCGGGCCGGCCGATGGGCAGCGCGCCGCCATGCCTCGCGATCAGCTCCTCCTTGTCGAGGCCGTGCGTCGACTGCTGGTCGGGCCGCGACACGAAGACCCTGAGCATCGGCGTGTCGATGGGGCCGGGGCAGATGGCGTTCACGCGGATATTCTCCTTCGCGAGCCGCTTGCCGAGCGCCTTCACGAAGCCGACCACGCCATGCTTCACCGCCGAATAGACCGGGCTGAACTGGGAGCCCTGCAGGCCGGATGTGGAGGCCGTGTAGAGCAGCGAGCCGCCGCCCCGCGCCCGGATTTCCGGGATCGCCGCATCGGTCGTAATCAGCACCGTGCGCATGTTGAGCGTCACGGCCGTGTCGAAATCCTTCATCTCGATGCCTTCGACCGAGGCCGGGCCCGGATGGCCGACATGGTTCCACACGAAGTCGATGCCGCCGAGCGCAGCCGCTGCCTCGCGCACGATCCGCCGGCTGTCATCGTCCTGCGTGAGGTCGGCGGGTATCCCGACAGCACGCCCGCCCGCCGCCTCGATCTCGGCCACCACCGCCGCGACGGCATCGGCGTCGATATCAACGACGGCGACCGCCGCTCCCTCCTGTGCAAACCGGATGGCCCCCGCGCGCCCCATGCCGGAGCCCGCCGCGGTCACGATCCCGCATCTGTCCTTCATACGCATGTGCTCGGTCATCCTCCGAAAGATTGCATTCTCGTCATGGCAAGGGCCGCCTCCTCGACGACCCGCCGCACCACCTCGCCCGCCGGGACGACATCGCCGATCATGCCGCAGCTCTGCCCGGCCGGCAGCACGCCCGCCTCGACGTCGCCCTCGATCCGCCCGCGCTCGGACGCCGGGTGGCCGACTTCCATCGCCTGCAGCGGGAAGGGCTTGATCTCCGCCTCGCGGCCGGCCCAGCCGCGGGTGAAGCCGTTGTCGATCAGCCGGCAGGGCTTGCCGCTATGGGCGCGCGTCACCACCGTGCCGGCCACGTCCGTCTCCGCAATCCGGTGCTTGTAGTTGTCGTGGCTGCGGCTCTCGGCCGTCGCGATGAAGCGCGTGCCCATCCACACGCCCTGGGCGCCGAAGGCGAGCGCCGCCGCAAGCCCGCGGCCGTCCGCCAGTCCGCCGCCGGCAAGCACCGGCACTTCCATCGCGTCCACCACGGCGGGCACGAGCGCCGCCGTGCCGATGCGCCCGACATGGCCGCCGCCGTCCATGCCCGACGCGATCACCGCGTCCACGCCGTCCGCGACCGCCTTCTCGGCATGGCGCACCGCGCCCACGACCGACATGACATAGATGCCGCGCTCATGCGCCGCCGGTACGACCGCCGCCGGGCTGCCGAGGCCGGAGACTAGCACCGGCACCCGCTCCTCCAGCACGGCCTCGACCATGCCCTGCACCGCGTCGGTGTAGCGCGCCACCCGCTCGCCTTCCGCGCGCACGGTGGCGAACAGGATATCGACGCCGAAGGGCCTGTCGGTCAGCTCCCGCACCCGGCGGATTTCGGCGCGCAACTGCTCCCCGTCCATGGTCGAGCCCGCGCCCACGACGCCGAGCCCGCCCGCCTCCGAGACGGCCGCAGCCAGGTCCGCGCGCGCAACCCAGCCCATGCCCGCCTGGAACACCGGATGCTCGATCCCGAGCCGCTCGCAGATCGGGGTCCTGATGCGCGCCATTACGCCCTCCGTTCCCTTGCATAGACGCCGCCGCGCGGCCCCGTGTTCAGCCGGTCGGCGAAAGCCGGCGCCAGCGGCCGGCCGTCCGGAATGTTCATCCAGAGCCTGAGTAGCAGGCGGCGGCGTTCCGGGTCGCTGGCGTCCCGGTATCCGGCCCGGCCGTGCAGGATGGCGTGGTTGTTGAGCCACTGGATGTCGCCCCGGCGGAAGTCCATGTCGAGGCGGAAGCGCGGGTCGAGCGCGAGGCGCTCCACCGTCTCCACCGCCTCCTGCTCCTCCGCCGAGAGCTCGCGCCCCAGCTTGCGCTGCCCGTCCTCGATCTGCTTGCGGTTGAAGCGGCAGGAGAGCCGCCCCTCATACCAGGAGAAGACCGGGATGCGGGACCGCGTCACCTCGTCGGCGGCTCCGGTCGGTCCCTTGCCCGCAAGGTCGATGCGGAAGCCGGCCGCCAGCGCATCGACCAGGTGCGGCCGGGTCGCGAGGATTTCGTTGTAGATCGCGCCGGAAGACGCGATCAGGCTTTCGCCGCCCTCTTCCGCCGGATGCACGCAAAGCAGCCCCACCACGTCCGCCGTGTCGCAATGCGGGCCGATCTCGGCATTGGTCGTGTGGCCGCGCACATTGTTGTCGGCATAGTCGAGGCCCCGGTCGAACACCTCGCCGATCAGCGCCCCGGTCGAGTTCTGGGATATCGTCCGCCCCATATGCTGGGCGAGGCCCCAATAGACATCCCGCAACCCCGCAGGGTCGAGCCCCAGCCGGTCGAGGCCGCGCATCATCACGAAGCCGCGCCCGTTCTCCAGCTCGTCCACCATGTCCGTCAGGCGCGGGCCGAGCGTCGGCAGCGGGAAATCCGCCTTCCCGAAACCGGGCGCCCCGAACCGCCGGGGCAGCGCGGCGCGTATCTCCTCCAGCTCGTCGTCGGAGAAGGTCCTTATCCAGTCGTCGCGCCCCTCCATCTCCTCGCGCCGCCAGACGCCCGGATGGTCGAGCGGTTTTCTCAGCGTCATGTTCGCCTCTCCTCCACGACACCCGCCTCCAGCAGGGCGTCGATCTCGTTCCCCGCAAGTCCCGCTTCCGCGAGCAGGACGCGCGAGTGCTCTCCCAGATGCGGCGCCGGAGCCGAGGGCGATGGCGTTTCGCCGTCGAAGGCATAGGGCGTGCCGTGGACCCGGATGTCCTTGCCCGGCCGCCCCGGGTCCGGTAT
>JAJECZ010000037.1 GCA_022821735.1 Alphaproteobacteria bacterium
GAGGCGGGCGCGGCATGACAGGGGAGATACAAGACAACGGCGCCGACTACCTGCTGGACGTCCGCGACCTCAAGATCCATTTCCGCCTGCCCCGCCGCAATATCCTGACCCCCGGCGGCACGGTTCATGCCGTGGACGGCATCAGCTATCGGGTGCGCCGGGGCTCGACCTTCGGGATCGTCGGCGAAAGCGGCTCGGGCAAGACGACCGCCGCACTCGCCGCCATGCGCCTCGTGCCCGTCACCGGCGGTTCGATCAGGCTCGACGGAGTCGAGATGACGACCCTGGCGGGCGACGCGCTGCGCGAGATGCGCCGCAAGATCCAGATCGTGTTCCAGGACCCCTACTCGTCGCTCAATCCGCGCATGCGCGCCGGCGCCATTGTGCGCGAGCCGATGGAGCTCATGGATGTCGGCGACCCCGCCGAACGGGACCTCCGCGTCGCCGAGCTCTTCGACCGCGTCGGCCTCAGGCCCGAACAGGCAGCGCTCTTCCCGCACCAGTTCTCGGGCGGCCAGCGCCAGCGGATCGGCGTCGCGAGGGCGCTGGCGACGCAACCGGAGCTGATCGTCTGCGACGAGCCGGTCTCCGCCCTCGATGTGGCGATCCAGGCACAGATCCTGAACCTGCTCCGCGAATTGCAGGAGGGGTTCGGCCTCACCTACCTGTTCATCTCCCACGATCTCGGCGTGGTGCAATATATCTGCGACGACATTGCGGTCATGTATCTCGGCGAGATCGTCGAGCAGTCGGACCGCGTTTCGCTGTTCACCCTGCCGCTGCATCCCTATACGTGGGCGCTGGTCTCGGCCGTGCCTTCCGCGAGGCGCCGCACGAGCGGGCAGGACGGCAGGGTCCGCCTCCAGGGAGACCCGCCCAATCCTATCGACCCGCCGCCCGGCTGCCGCTTCGCGCCGCGCTGCCCTTTCGCCGTGGACCGGTGCCACCGCGAAAAGCCGGCCCTGCGCGAGGTGCGCACGGGGCATCTGGTCTCCTGCCACCTGGTCGGGGACGACTGCGTGCCTCCCCACGCGGTCGTCGCCGGCGCTTGCTGACAGGCGGCCGTCCGCTTCCGTCCGCAGCCGAAAGCCCCTATCCATATCCCTTCCGCACCTGCCGCATCCCGAAACACGAACGGAGGCCCCACGACGCCATGCCCGAACTCTTCGAAATCCTGCACGGCACCCGCGCCATGCGCCGGCTGAAGCCGGACCCGGTGCCGGACGAGTTGATCCGCAAAATCCTGGAGGCCGGCGCGTCGGCCGCCAATGGCGGCAATTTCCAGCGCTGGCGGTTCCTGGTCATCAAGGACCGCGAGATCAAGAAGGCGGTCAAGGTGCACTACAAGCGCGCCTTCGACGAGATCATCGGGCCGCGTTACAAGACGAGCGCCCCGCCGCCCGGAAGCTCGGCGGCGAAATACCACCGCCAGCACGACGCGGTGGAGTATCTGACGGACCATTTCGACGAGGCGCCGGTCTGGATCGTCGCCTGCCTGGAGGAAGGCGAAGCACCGACCCGCATGTCGGGCGCCTCGATCTACCCGGCCGTGCAGAACATGCTGCTGGCGGCGCGCGGGCTCGGCCTCGGCTCCACGCTCACCACGCGCCACCTCCTCTTCGAGGAGGAAAGCGAGCGCGCGCTCGGCCTGCCACCGGGGGTGCAGTCCTACGCCATCCTTCCCATCGGCTGGCCGATGGGGAATTTCGGCCCGGTCGGGCGGGGACCGCTCGAGGAAATCGTCTATCTCGACCGCTGGGGCGAGCGTTGGGACGCGCTGAGCCCGGCATCGAACGACGGGGAATAGCCGCCATGATCGTGATTCACGGACGCAACAACTCGATCAATGTTCAGAAGGCGATGTGGGCGGTCGGCGAGGTCGGCGTCGCCTGTGAGCGGCTCGATGTCGGCGGGCCGTTCGGCGGCAACGACACGCCCGAATACCGCGCCATGAACCCGAACGGCCTGGTGCCGGTGCTGGTCGATGGCGACACGGTGATCTGGGAGAGCCACACCATCGTCCGCTATCTGGGCGCGCTTCACGGCGCCGGCGGGATCTGGCCCGAGGACCCGGCGGAACGGACGCTCGCCGACCGCTGGATGGACTGGGCGGTCGCTTCCCTGCAGCCGCACATGACGGTGGTTTTCCAGGGCCTGATCCGCACGCCGGAGGCCGAGCGCGATATGGACGCGATTCATCGCGCCGCCGCCAGCCTGCAAGCCGTCTGGGGCATTCTGGACGCCCATATCGCCGACCGCGCCTTCGTTGCCGGCGACTGCTTCACGATGGGCGACATTCCGGTCGGCGCCTTCTACCGCCGCTACACCCTGCTGCCGACCATAGAGCGCGCGGTGCTGCCGAACTGCGATGCCTGGCTCGCCCGGCTCGCTCAGCGCCCCGCCTTCGCCGAGCATGTCGGGGGCATTCCGCTGACCTGACGCAGCGCTTCAGAAGAGCGTTCCCTGGTCCGGCTTGCGCACGCGGCCCGCTCCGTCCCTGACGATGCGGGCCGTCGCCTCGCCGTCCGCGAAGACGATCTCGATCCGCGCCCGCTGCCGGGCCTCCGCCGCCGAGACGACGGGACCGCTTTCGTCCCGCACCCGCGCAAAGCCGCGCTCCAGCACGCGGCGGTAGGAAGAGCTTTCCAACAGCGCGCCGGCCCGGTCCAGCCGGTGCGCCTGCGCCTCCACCGCCTGGCGTCCGGTTCGCAGCAAGGCCGCGCCCAATGCCGCCAGCCGTTCTTCCTGCTTTTCCAGAAGCGCGCGCGGCTGCCCGAACCGCGCCGAGAGTTGCGCCAGCCCGGCGGCGGCCAGGGCCGCACGGGCGCGGAGCCCCGCCTCCATGCGCTCGCCCCGGTCGTCCAGCCTCTGGCTCGCCTGTTCCAGAAGCGCCGTCGGCGCCGGCAGACCCCGCGCGAGACCCGCGATCTGCGCGCGGCGCTCCTCGACGATGCGCGCACCCGCCGCCAGCAGCCGTTCCCCGTGTCCGGCCGTTCTGGCGAGCAGTTCGGCGCGCACCGGCACCGCCAGTTCGGCCGCAGCGGTCGGCGTGGGCGCCCGGAGGTCGGCCGCGAAGTCGATCAGCGTCGTGTCGGTCTCATGGCCGACCGCCGAGACCAGCGGGATGACGGAGCGGGCCGCCGCGCGCACGACCGCTTCCTCATTGAAGGCCCAGAGGTCCTCCAGCGAACCGCCGCCCCGCGCCACGATCAGCACGTCGGCGCGCATCTCCGGCGGCAATGCTCCCATGCCGTCCACGGCTTCGGCGATCCGCTCCGCCGCGCCCTCGCCCTGCACCGGCACGGGCCAGACCAGCACATGGCGGGGGAAGCGCTCGCGCAGCCGGTGCAGGATGTCGTGCAGCACCGCCCCGCCGAGCGAGGTGACGATGCCGACGCGCTCCGGCAGGAACGGAATGGGCCGCTTGCGGTCCGCGTCGAACAGCCCCTCTTCGGCAAGCCGCCGCCGGCGCTCCTCCAGCAGCTTCAGCAGCGCCCCTTCGCCGGCGAGGTCGAGCGCATCCACGACAAGCTGGTAGGCGGAGCGCGCGCCATAGGCCGTCACCCGCCCGGTCGCGACGACCTCCATGCCGTCTTCCGGGCGGAGTCCGAGCCGGCCCGCCGCGCCGCGCCAGCACACGGCGTTCAGCACGTCCCGGTCGTCCTTCAGGTTGAAGTAGAGGTGGCCGGAGGCGGCGCGCTTGAAGCCCGAAACCTCGCCGCGCACGCGGACGCGCGGAAATTCGGCCTCCAGATTGCGGCGAACGGCTGCCGAGACCTCGCCGACACTGTATTCCGGTATGTTGGAGAGCGGCGGCGCTTGCGTCATGGCTGCCGGAGATACACGCGAATCGGGAGGGCGTGAAGGCCATGCGGGTTCTGGTGGTGGGCGGCGGCGGGCGCGAACATGCGCTCGCCTGGACGATCGCGGCCTCGCCGCTGGTGGAGCGGCTCTGGTGCGCGCCGGGCAATCTCGGCATCGCGGCCGAGGCGGACTGCGTGGCGGTCGCCGCCGAGGATGTCGAGGGCCTGGCGGCGCTTGCGCGGGAGGAGCGGATGGACCTCGTCGTCGTCGGGCCGGAAGCGCCGCTGGCGGCCGGCCTCGCGGACCGCCTCCGGCAGGACGGCATCGCGGTGTTCGGGCCGGACAAGGCGGCGGCGCGGCTGGAAAGCTCTAAGGCCTTCATGAAGGACCTCGCCCGCCGCGCCGGCATTCCGACCGCCGGCTTCTCCGTGTTCGACGATGCCGGAGCCGCCATTGCCCATATCCGGGAGCGCGGCGTGCCGGTCGTGGTGAAGGCGGACGGCCTCGCTGCCGGCAAGGGCGTCACCGTCGCCGCGACGGTGGA
>JAJECZ010000520.1 GCA_022821735.1 Alphaproteobacteria bacterium
GGGCCAGGGGTCGCTGCGTCGAGTGCGATGCGCCGTCGCCCTGGACTGCCCGGTGCGAGCCCTGTTCGCTCCGGCAGCGCGAGCACTCGGGGGCGTTTCGCGGCATCCCGTTATGGGACCCCACCTGGACGGTGATCAAGATCGTCACCGGCGAGGAGCTCGGCACCTACGACAGCGAGATGGAGGTCGCGGCCTGCCTCGCCTTCGCGAAGCTCTCGCGCGACGACGTGGAGGTGATCGCCGACGCCAGTCCCATGGCGAGCTTTACGGCGCCTCCCTGGTGGTGAGCAGTCGTCGGCGCGGCGGGGGATTTCCCTGCTGCGCCGCCGGTCCGTCGTCCGCCGCCATGCGTATCGCCGGGCAGCCGCCCGCATTCCGACCCAGGCAAGAAGGACACCGTGATGACCACCACGGACGTCGAGGCTCTACGCGCCCAATATCGGGAAAGCTACCACCGGAAGGTCGTCGCGCGCAGGGAGAAGGGGCTATGCGTGACGTGCGGCAAGCAGCCACCGACGCCGGGACGCACCCGGTGCGAGCCCTGCGCCGCGAAGAGGCGGCCCGGCGACCGGGCGCGTCATCACCGACGCACCGCCGAGCGCGTCGCGGCGGGTATGTGCCCCAGATGCGGCGAGCGCCCGCCCGCGCCCGAGCGCAGCCAGTGCGAGCCGTGCCTCGCGAAAGACGCCGCCGCCGGCCGGGCCAGGGACGCGCGGCTCCGGGCCGCCGGGCTGCCCCGCCGCGATCCCGCCAGGGAGCGCGAATATGCGCGCGAGCACACCCGCCGCCAGACCGAGGCGCGCAAGGCTGAGGGCCTTTGCACGACATGCGGCGAATCCCCCGCCGCTCCCGGCCGCGTGTCGTGCGAGCCGTGCCTGGAGAGGCGCCGTGCCTCGGACCGCGCGAAATACGCCGCCGGCAAGGCCGCGGGGAAGCTCTACGGCGGGGCCGACCCCGAGGTTCGGCGCCGTGCCGCCCGCGCGCGGAGCAAGCGGCGCAGGGAGGCGTGGCGCGAAGCGGGGTTGTGTGTCCGTTGCGGCGCGCCTCCGGCGGTCGAGGACGGCACGATCTGCACGCCCTGCCTGGAGAAGCGCCGGGCGAAGGCGCCTGACTTCGACGGTTGATTCGCGTAAGTAGCTGATATTCCCCAGTTCTCATTTCTGTCTAGATGCCGTAATGGGGCACGGCATCAGCCGGCACCGTTGGAGCCTGTACCAGTGGTGGCGAATCGGGGTGTCGTTGCCCTTACACGCTGAGCGTGTCCACGGGGTCTTGCCGAAAGGCGCGCCCCAATTCCTCGAAGGAAAGGGCAACGACATGGAAGTCTATATCGGGCTGGATGTATCGCTGGCAAGCACGACGATCTGCGTGATCGGCGAGAAGGGCAAGATCGTGACCGAGGCACAGGTCGCGAGCACGCCTGAAGCGCTGGTTGCGTTCATGGGCAAGCTGGAGCACGAGATCGCCGCGATCGGTCTCGAGGCCGGTCCCCTGTCCCACTGGTTGCACAAGGGGCTGACTGATGCCGGCTTCGAGGCCGTGCTGATGGAGACCCGGCACGTGAAGGCCGCACTAAAGGCGATGCCGATCAAGACGGATCGACGTGATGCCGAGGGCATTGCCCGGCTTTTGCAGATGGGCTGGTTCCGGCCGGTGCACTGCAAGTCGGTGTCGTCCCAGGAGATGCGCGCACTGCTGACTTCGCGCAGGTCCCTGGTGGACGCGCTCACCGATATGGAGCTCTCGCTGCGCGGCGTGCTGCGCAACTTTGGCCTGAAGCTGGGTCAGGTCTCAAAGGGCCGCTGGGAGGCCCGTGTCCGGGAGCTGGTCGCCGACAACGCAATGCTGGAGGCCGCCGCCGAACCGATCCTGCGCGCGCGGGTGGCTCTGCGCCGCGAGTTGGCCGGCCTGGAGAAGCTGGTCCGCGACCTGGCCAGGGAGGATCCGGTGTGCCGCCTGCTGATGACCATGCCCGGCGTCGGCCACGTTATAGCGCTGACCTTCACGTCCGCGATCGACGATCCCGAGCGATTCCGAAGATCGAAGGATGTCGGCCCCTGGGTGGGGCTGACGCCGGGACGGGACCAATCCGGCGAGCGAGATATTGTGGGCGGCATCACGAAGTGCGGCGATGCAGGCCTGCGCGCGGCGCTCTATCAGGCCGCCACGGTGATGCTGAACCGCGCCGCCGGACCGAACTGGCTGAAGGCCTGGGCACTGCGTCTGGCGAAGCTCCGTGGCAAGAAGCGCGCGACCGTTGCCCTGGCTCGGCGCATCGGTGTGGTACTTCACCGGATGTGGCGGGACGGCACCGCGTTCCGCTTCACGCGCGAGGAGGCGATGGCGCTCCAGACGGCATAGGCGCGGCTGCATCCCACCGGCAATAAGCAGCGAGAGGAGGAAAGAGCCGCGCCTGAAGGTGGCGATCCGCCGGTGTCCCCTCGCCGGGACGCGATTCCCGATGATGCGCGCGTTAGTGCCTTGTTTGCCGAATCGCCTCTTTGGCATTTGAGCACGCTGACTAGATCGGCACTCGGGAATCGTTTTGGACCGGGCATGAAGTTGGCAGCTGCTCTGCGCTGACCACGGACGGAAGCGAGAGCCTGGCGACGGACACATCCGGGGGTCTCGCTTCTTTCTCCGTGCCGCGTCGACGGGCCCGTTAGCCGCAAAGCCACCAACTGTGTTGACCATGCCTGCGAAAGGTCCTGCCGCAGGCGACGGTGCCTCATGTTCGAGAGGCCGTGCTGAGCCGGAACGTCGTGAGGTTCGGTGCTTGACATCAACTGCCCCATTACGGAAGGCACTACATCCGGCATTTCGAGGCCGGGCCGGTCTTCGTCGGCGGTCAGGCGAGCTGGTACGGCGTGACCGTCAGAGGCAGCCCCATGGTCGCGTAGATCTGTTCCGCCGCCGGTGTCGGCTTCGAGGGGATGACGTAGCGGTTGCCCGATTGCCGACAGCGCAGGACGGAGCATTGGCGGTGGACGAGGGCGGAGCGGATGACCTCCGG
>JAJECZ010000531.1 GCA_022821735.1 Alphaproteobacteria bacterium
GGCCTTCGCCCGCTACGAGGAGGAGCGGCGCCTGGAGGTGCTGCGGCTGCAGTCGGCGGCGCGCAACTCGACGGACTGGTTCGAGGAGCTCGAGCGCTATCTCCATCTCGACCCCGTGCAGTTCAACTATGCGCTGCTGACGCGCAGCCAGCGGATCGGCCACGAGAACCTGCGCCTGCGCGACAGCAGGTGGCTGAAATCGGCGGAGACCTGGTTCCAGAGGCAGGCGGGCTCCAATGCCCGTCGCGCGCCCATGTTCGCGCCCTTCAAGCTCAGGGACATGACGCTCGCAAACCGCGTGGCCGTCTCCCCGATGGCCCAGTACAAGGCGGTCGGCGGCCGGCCGACCGACTGGCATTTCGCGCATTACGCCGAGCGCGCGAAGGGGGGTGCGGGACTGGTCACGGTCGAGATGACCTGCGTGAGCCCCGAAGGCCGGATTACGCCCGGCTGCGCCGGCCTCTATGCGCCCGGGCACGAGGCGGCCTGGCGGCGGCTCACCGATTTCGTCCACGCGGAGACGCAGGCCCGGATCTGCTGCCAGATCGGCCATTCGGGCCGCAAGGGCTCTACGCAGCTCGGCTGGGAGGAGATGGACGCGCCGCTGCCGCACGGCAACTGGCCCCTGATTTCCGCCTCGGCGATCCCCTGGTCGCCCCGCAATGCGGTGCCCCGCGCCATGGACCGGGCCGACATGGACGCGGTCCGGGACCAGTTCGTGGCCGCCGCCGCGATGGCGGACCGGGCCGGTTTCGACATGATCGAACTGCACGCCGCCCACGGCTATCTCATCTCCTCCTTCATCTCGCCGCTCTCGAATGTGCGCACGGACGCCTATGGCGGGCCGCTCGAGAACCGGATGCGCTATCCGCTGGAGGTGTTCTCCGCGATGCGCGCCGTCTGGCCCGGGGAGAAGCCGATGTCGGTCCGCATTTCCGCGAACGACTGGGTCGGGGAGCGGGGCGTGACGCCGGCGGAGGCGGTCGCGGTCGCCTCGATGTTCGTCGCCGCCGGCGTCGATATCGTCAACGTCTCCGCCGGGCAGACCTCGACCGAGGCGGCGCCGGTCTACGGACGCATGTTCCAGACGCCCTTCTCCGACCGTATCCGCAACGAGACCGGCGCCCCGACCATGGCGGTCGGCAACATCTACGCCCCGGACCATGTGAACACGATCCTGCTGGCCGGCCGGGCCGACCTCGTCTGCCTCGCGCGGCCCCATCTCGCCAATCCCTACTGGACGCTGCACGCCGCCGCCGCGCTCGGCGACGGCATGGCGGAATGGCCGGCGCCCTACCTCGCCGGCCGCGACCAGCTGCGCCGCCTCGCCGGGCGCGGCGAAGGCATGGGAATGCGCGTATGACGAACGGGACCGACAACGCGCCGCTCGCCGGCAGGAGCGCGGTCGTGACGGGCGGCGGCTCCGGCGTCGGCGCGGCGATGGCGCTCGCCTTCGCGAATGCGGGCGCCGGGGTCCGCATCGCGGGGCGGCGGGCCGATGCACTCAAGGCCGTGGCCGCGCGCCATGAGCGGATCGCATGGACGGTGGCGGACGTGACCGACGAGGCGTCCGTGGAAGCGCTGTTCGACCGGGCCGGCCCCGTCGATATCGTCGTCGCGAATGCGGGCGCGGCCGAGAGCGCGCCCTTCACCCGCACCGGGCGCGACCTCTGGGAGCGCATGATCGCGTTGAACCTGACGGGCGTGTTCCTGACGCTCAGGGCCGGCCTCAAGGCCATGCGCGACCCGGCCTGGGGGCGGCTCATCGCCGTTTCGTCGACCGCCGGGCTCAAGGGCTATCCCTATGTCTCGGCCTACACGGCGGCCAAGCACGGCGTGGTCGGGCTGACCCGCGCGCTGGCCCTGGAGGTTGCCCGGACGGGCGTCACCGTGAACGCGCTATGCCCGGGCTTCCTCGACACGGAGATGACCGAACGCAGCATCGCAACCATCGCGGAGGCGACCGGAATGACCCCCGAGGACGCCCGCGCGCGCCTTGCCGCGTCTAATCCCCAGCAGCGCCTGATCGACCCGGAGGAGGTCGCCGCGGCGGCGCTCTGGCTGTGCCGGGAGGGGACGGCCGCGGTCAACGGCCAGGCCATCGCGCTTTCTGGAGGCGAGATATGAGCGGCGGTCTCAGCAAGCAGCGCCTGCGCCTCTGGGTGAACCTGCTGCGCACCACGCGCCTGATCGAGGCGGACCTGCGCGAGGAGATGCGGACGGCCTACCGCACCACGCTGCCCCGCTTCGACGTCCTCTCCGCGCTCGAACGGCACGTCGGCGGCCTGCTGATGGGCGAGCTGTCGCGCCATCTCATGGTCTCGAACGGCAATGTCACCGGGATCGTCGAGCGGCTGGTCGCGGACGGGCTGGTGGAGCGCCTGGCGGTGGAAGGCGACCGCCGCGCGATCCTCGTCCGGCTGACGCAAGCGGGCGCGGCCGCCTTCGCCGCGATGGCGGCCGAGCACGAGGACTGGGTGGACCGGCGGCTTGCGGCCATCGGCCATGACGAGGCGCAGACCGTGATCGACACCCTCTCCTCCATCCGCGAGGACCGGCCGTGACCGCCGCCGGCCCGCATCTCGGCCCGAGCGGGCACGAGGACACCTTCTCCCGCGACCGGCTGCCGCCCCTGGAGCAATGGCCGGACCTGAGCCTGGAGGGGCTGGACTATCCCGACCGCCTCAACGCGGCCGTCGAGCTGACCGACCGGATGGTGGAGCGGGGCTTCGGCGACAGCATCGCGCTGATCGGCAACGGGCGCCGGCGCACCTACAAGGAACTCTCCGACTGGACCAACCGGCTCGCGCGCGCCCTCGTCGAGGATTTCGGCCTGAAGTCGGGCGAGCGCGTGCTGATCCGCTCGGCGAACAACCCGGCCATGGTCGCCTGCTGGCTGGCGGCGACCAAGGCGGGCGCGGTCGCGGTCAACACCATGCCGCTGCTGCGCGCGGCGGAGCTCGGGCAGATCGTGGACAAGGCCGAGGCGCGCCTGGCGCTCTGCGACACCCGCCTGATGGACGAGCTTGCGCTCTGCGCCAAGGAGAGCCGGTTCCTGCGCCAGGTGGTCGGCTTCGACGGCACCGCCAACCACGATGCGGAGCTCGACCGCGCCGCGCTCGACAAGCCGGTGACCTTCGAGGCCGCGCCGACGGGACGGGACGATGTCGCGCTGCTCGGCTTCACCTCCGGCACCACCGGCGCGCCCAAGGCGACGATGCACTTCCACCGCGACCTGCTGGCGGTTGCCGACGGCTATGCGCGCGAGGTGCTGGGCGTGACCCCGGCGGACATCTTCGTCGGCTCGCCGCCGCTCGCCTTCACCTTCGGACTCGGCGGGCTCGCGATCTTCCCGCTCAGGTTCGGGGCGGCGGCCGCGCTGCTGGAGACCGCCTCGCCGCCGAACCTGATCGAGCTGATCCAGCAGTACCGGGCGACCATCTGCTTCACCGCGCCGACCGCCTACCGCGTGATGCTGCGGGAGATGGACCGGGGCGCGGACCTCTCCTCTCTGCGCTGCGCGGTATCGGCCGGCGAGACGCTGCCCGCACCCGTCTTCGAGGAGTGGGTGGAGAAGACCGGCAAGCCGATCCTCGACGGCATCGGCGCGACCGAGCTCCTGCACATCTTCATCTCCAACCGTCTCGATGACGCCCGGCCGGGCTGCACCGGGCGGCCCGTTGGCGGCTACGAGGTGAAGGTGGTGGACGGCGGCTTCCGCGAACTGCCGAGGGGCGAGCCGGGGCGCCTTGCGGTGCGCGGGCCGACGGGCTGCCGCTATCTCGCCGACGGCCGCCAGCTGGAATATGTCGTCGATGGCTGGAACATAACCGGCGACCGGTTCGTCCAGGACGGGGAAGGCTATTTCAGCTTCGTCGCCCGCAATGACGACATGATCGTCTCCTCCGGCTACAACATCGCCGGCCCCGAGGTGGAGGCGGTGCTGCTTGCTCACGAGCAGGTGCTGGAATGCGCCGTCGTGGCGGCTCCGGACCCCGAGCGCGGCCAGATCGTCCAGGCGCATGTCGTGCTGGCGGAAGGGGCCGAACCCTGCGAGGCCACGGCCCGGTCGCTGCAGGAGCACGTCAAGGCGGCGATCGCCCCCTACAAATATCCGCGCTCCATCGTCTTCACCGACGCCCTGCCGAAGACCGCCACCGGCAAGATCCAGCGCTTCCGGCTTCGTCCTCCGGGTTAGCCGGCCTCTGCCGGGCTACACCTCCTGCGCCTTGAGGCCGCGCTGCACGGCGGGGCGCGCGGTCATGATGTCGAACCAGCGCTTCACATTGGGGAAGCGGTCGAAGTCGAGGTCGATCCACTCATAGCGGCAGGCCCAGGGATAGACGGCGATATCGGCGATGGAATAGTCGTCGCAGAGGAAATCGCGCCCCTCCAGCCGCCGGTCCATCACGCCGTAGAGCCGGTAGGTCTCCTGGGTGTAGCGCTCGATGCCGTAGGGCACCTCGACCTTGGCGGCGCGGCGGAAATGGTGCGCCTGGCCCTGCATCGGCCCGACGCCGCCCATCTGCCACATCAGCCATTGCAGCACTTCGAGGCGCCGGCGCGGCTCCGTCGGCCAGAGCGGGCTGCCGGTCTTCTCGGCGAGGTAGATCAGGATGGCGCCGCTCTCGAACAGCGAGATCGGCCCGCCGCCCGGCCCGTCGGGATCGATGATCGCCGGGATGCGGTTGTTGGGGCTGATCTTCAGGAAGTCGGGATGGAACTGCTCGTCCTTGCCGATATTGACCGGGTGCCACTGATATTCCAGCCCGAGCTCCTCCAGCATGATCGAGATCTTGCGCCCGTTGGACGTGTTCCAGCTATGGAGATGAATCATTCGGGCCGTTTTCCCTCAGTGTTACGTACCTTGCGGCGCGGCCGTCGCGGGGCTTCCGCCCGGACGCCCTTCAGCCGCACGGCGGGCAGGCGTTTCAACCTTTGATTGAGCGGATCGACTTCGATCCCGACCGACTCCAGCGCGGTTACGCCCAACAGGGGCTCCGCGTCCGGCGCCCCGTAGAGCACGGTTCCGCCGACCGTCTCGCCCATGAATTCGATTTCCGCAACGGTTACGTCCATGGTGATTTCGCTGCCATCCGCCAATTCGTAAACACGCTTACCCCTTGGCTTCAGCCCGATAGCGTCCAAATGCGGCCGGGGCACGAGCGAATCGGTCGCGCCGGTATCCACGAGGAATAGAGCTTCCCAATAGCGCTCCGGGTCGGCCGGATTGCGAATGGCCACCGTCACATGCGTTGCGCCCATGAGCCTCCAGCCTCCCTTGCCCGCGGTTCTGCGACAGAAACTTACCCGTCCGCCGGGCCGTTGGCGAGCAGGGCGTCGATGCGGGCGGGCGCGAGGCCCGTGCCGCGAACGGACGCGGTGATGGCGTCCCAGGCGTCGCCGGAAAGGGGCAGGCCGCTGGCGCGGCGCTCGGCGGCGGTGATACGCTCCGGGTCGCCCGGCACCTGCACCGGCGCGTCCGGGTCGGCGGGCCGGGCGGAGAGCAGCCACTCGACATAGTCCTCGACCGCCTCAGCGAAAGCCCGCCCCGAACCGAAGGCGTCCGGCCGGGCGTAGAGCGAGAACATGCCGTTGGCGAAGGGCCGGTCCGTCGGCCCGCAGACGCCGTTGCCGGTGAGCGCGCCGCCCAAGAGCTCACACATCAGCGCGAGGCCCGAGCCCTTGTGCTCGCCCATCGCGCGGATGGCGCCCCTGCCGTCGCGGAACTGCGGCGGCGCGTCGGGCCCGGCGGTGCCGTAGAGCGCGGCGGGATCGTTCGTCCGCTGTCCCTCGCCGTCGATCAGCGCGTCGTCGGGCACCGGCTTGCCGCCCTTGGCCGCGACCAGCACCTTGCCTTCCGCGACCACGGAGGTGGCGAAATCGAGCACCAGCGGCTCGCGGTCCCCGCGCGGCACGGCGACGCAGAAGGGCGCGGTGGAGAATCG
>JAJECZ010000288.1 GCA_022821735.1 Alphaproteobacteria bacterium
CACCACCGCCTATCTGGAGCGCGCGGCCGCCGACGGGGCCGTGCATGTCGAGCTGTTCTTCGATCCCCAGGGACACACCGGGCGCGGCATCCCTTTCGCGACCGCGGCGGACGGCATACTGGCGGCGCTCGCGGACGGGCGGGAGAGGCTGGGCGTCACCTCGCTGCTCATCATGTGCGTCCTGCGGCATCTGAGCGAAGACGACGGTTTCGCCGCCCTTCGCGAGGCCGGGCCCTACATCGCCGACGGGAGAATCGCCGGCCTTGGCCTCGACTCCGCGGAGAAGGACAATCCGCCCGCGAAGTTCGAGCGCCTCTTTGCGGCCGCGCGCGAGGCCGGCCTCAGGCTCGTTGCCCATGCCGGCGAGGAGGGCCCGGCATCCTATGTCGCGGACGCGGTGGACCGGCTGGGCGTGGACCGGATCGACCACGGCAACCGCGCGCTGGAGGACCCGGCGCTGGTCCGCCGCCTGGCCGGGCAGGGCATCGCGCTGACCGTGTGCCCGCTCTCCAACCTCCGGCTCTGCGGCGTTTCCGACCTGAGGGAGCACCCGTTGAAACGCATGCTCGACGCGGGTCTCAAGGCCACCGTCAACTCCGACGACCCGGCCTATTTCGGCGGCTACCTGCTGGACAATTTCGTCGCCGTGGCCGAGGCGCTCCAACTGGAGGCGGCGGACCTCGTCACGCTCGCCCGCAATTCCATCGAAGGCTCATTCCTCGACGAGCCGGCCAAAAGCGCGCATCTGGACCGTTTGGACCGGATTGCCGGAGCGCAGGGCTAGCTGTTCCACCAGGGCATGTCGTTGAACGAGCGCAGGTCGATTTCGTTGGTCCAGGTGGAACGGTGCTGGCGCGCGAGGTGGACATAGGTGTCCGCAATCTTCTCCGGCAGCATGAGGCCGTCATGCTCCATGCCGCGGGTCTCGCGCAGCGCCCGGTATTTCTCGGGCCCGAGCATCTTGCCGAGCGTGTCCGGGGCATCGACCGCGCCGTCGATCAGGATATGGACGATGTGGACGCCCTGGGGCCCGAACTCGGCGTTCAGCGTCTGGCACAGCATGCGCCGGCCCGCCATGGAGGCCGCGTGCGAATGCTGGCCGCTGTTGCCGCGCACCGCCGCCGTCGATGACGTGACCAGGATGGCGCCGCCGCCGCGCTCGACCATGCGGGGGCAGACGGCGGACGCCGTGCGGAAAAGCCCGAAGGTCGCCATGCGCCAGCCCAGCTCGAAGACCTTGTAGCTCGTCGCCTCCAGGCTCCGGTTGCCCACCTGCGAGCCGAGATTGTAGAGGACCGTCCCGATCGGCCCGATGTCCGCTTCAACGGCGGCGACCCGGTCCTCGATGCTGTCGGGCTCGACGGCGTTGAGCAGATAGCCGGTGGCGTCGCCGCCCTCGCTGCGGATGCCCTCGACCAGCCGGTTCAGGCCCTCCTCGTCGCTGCGACGGCAGAGGACGGCGTGATAGCCCTCCCTCGCGAAGCGGGTTGCGACGGTGCCGCCGATTCCGGCGCCGGCGCCGATGACGAGGCAAACGGGTTTCATGCGAGACAGCTCCCAAGGATAACGGTCGAGTCGTGGCCGGGCCTGAGCGGGAAGAATGGTGCCCCCGGGGAGACTCGAACTCCCACGCCCTTGCGGGCAACAGATTTTGAGTCTGCCGCGTCTACCGATTCCGCCACAGAGGCACCGGGCCCGGCCCGGGAACGGCTAATTAGCGCCGCCGGGCCGCTCAATCCAGCCCGAACTCCTCCCACCTCGCGGCGATGCGCGCGCTGACCTCCTCGCTCATGGCGAGCCTGCGGCCCCACTCGCGCCGGGTCTCGGGCGGCCACTTGTCGGTGGCGTCGAGGCCGATCTTGGAGCCGAGGCCGCTCTCGGGGCTGGCGAAGTCGAGATAGTCGATGGGCGTGTTCTCGACGAGCGTTATGTCGCGGGCGGGGTCCATGCGGGTGGAAACGGCCCAGACGACGTCCTTCCAGTCGCGCGCGTCGATGTCGTCGTCCACGACGATCACCCACTTGGTGTACATGAACTGGCGCAGATAGGACCAGACGCCGAACATGACCCGCTTGGCATGGCCCGGATAGGCCTTGCGGATGGAGACCACGGCCACGCGGTAGGAACAGCCCTCCGGCGGCAGCCAGAAGTCGCGGATTTCCGGGAACTGCGCCTGCAGCAGGGGGATGAAGACCTCGTTCAGCGCCTCGCCCAGCACGGACGGCTCGTCCGGCGGCCGGCCGGTATAGGTGGTGAGGTAGATCGGCTCGCGGCGCATGGTGACCGCCGAGACGGTGAACACCGGGAAGCGCTCGACCGCGTTGTAGTAGCCCGTATGGTCTCCGTAAGGCCCCTCGTCGTCATAGTCGTCGAGCGAGACATGGCCCTCCAGCACGATCTCGGCCTCGGCCGGCACCTTGAGCGGCACGGTGCGGCAATCGACGAGGTCGAGGCGCCGGCCCGCCAGGAGGCCGGAGAAGCGGTATTCCGACAGCGTTTCGGGCAAGGGCGTGACGGCCGCCAGAATGGTCGCCGGGTCGGCGCCGATCACGGCGGCGGCGGGCAGGGACTCGCGCTTCCTGGCGGCCCAGCGCGCATGGTGGCCGGCGCCGCCGCGATGCTTCAGCCAGCGCATCAGGGTCGTGTTCGGGCCGGTGACCTGCATCCGGTAGATGCCGAGGTTGAAATCGTCCTCGGCCGTGCGCCCCGGCCCTCGCGTCACCACCAGCGGCCAGGTGATGAGGGGGGCGGGTTCATCCGGCCAGCAGGTCTGGACGGGGAAGCGCCCGAGGTCGATGTCGTCCCCCTCCAGCACGACCTCCTGCACGGACCCGCGCCGGACGGTGCGCGGCGCCATGGACAGCATGGTCTTCAGCAGCGGCAACATGCCGACCGCCTCGCGCCAGCCGCCCGGCGGCGCGGGCTGGCGCAGGAAGGCGAGTGTTTCGCCGATTTCCCGGAGCCCGTCCGGCTCGCGCCCCATGCCCCAGGCGACACGCTCGACCGTGCCGAACAGGTTGGCGAGCGCAGGCATGTTCCAGGGGCTGCCGTCGGCCCGGCGCAGGTTCTCGAAGAGCAGCGCCGGCCCGCCCGCCCGGAGCACGCGGCGGTGGATCTCAGTCACCTCCAGGTCCGGGGATACGGGCGCGGATATGCGCCTGAGCCGGCCCGCGCCTTCCAGCCGGGCGATGAAGTCGCGGAGGGATCGGTCGGTCACGGAATGCGCGCCTCCGGTCGTTGACAGTCGTGCGCCTTCCTCTTATCACGCCGTCTCGCTCCTGCCCCGTGCCCAGGTGGCGGAATTGGTAGACGCGCAGGTTTCAGGTACCTGTGGCCGCAAGGTCGTGGAAGTTCGAGTCTTCTCCTGGGCACCATTTCCCGTCCCGGCAATCCCCGGCCCCGGCGCCTCCGACGGGGGCGGCGGAGACTAGCGGAGGCGGCCTGCACACGCAGCCCGGCGGGGGTCCATCTCCATCCGGGACAGCCGCTTCCCTTCCTTCATCCTGAGTAGCGCCGCCGCAAATTCCCCTCTCCCCGCTTGCGCGCCAGCGGAAGCGGCGGGCGCAGCCCGGCAACCGTCCGTGCGCGCTGCGAGGCCCTCCCCCGACCCCTCCCGCCCAGCGGGAGGGGAGAAAAGCCGCCCGGCCCAGCCACCGCCTGCCCCTGCGAAGGCAAAAGACATAATTTTCCTATGGAGCCTTGCATTTCTCTCTTTATGTTCTATATATGTGCCGATGTGTCCGCCGGACGGGCGCGGAGGGAGACCATGACCTGGTTATAGAGCGGCGCGGCCGGGCCGCGTGTCGCAGCGATGAATGGAAACTCGGAGCCGGGGGCCGGGGCGGCCGCCCGAAGGGGACCTGCGCGCGGTGCGAAGCCGTTTTTCGCTCCGCCTGGAATGGCTGCCGGGACGCGGCGGTCGAATTGCCTGGAACGGAGCCGCGCGATGCGGCCGGGAGGAACGACGGTGACGGTGACGGACGAACTGGCGCGGCCGCCGCGGGGCAAGGCGGTGGACGAGCACCTGCGGCGCCGGGCCGTGGCGGCGGTGCTGGAGGAGGGGATGACCTACAAGGCGGCGGGCGAGCGCTTCGGGGTGGGCCCGACCAGCGTCTTCCGCTGGGCGGAACGCTTCCGCGCGCGCGGCCATGTCCGCGCCGACCGGCCGGCGCCCGGCCGCCATTCGAAGGTCGAGCCGGCGCGGGACATGGTTTTCCGCCTGCTGGAGGCGCAGCCGGCGCTCACCATCCGGGCGCTGCGGCGCGCGCTTGCGGCCAGGGGCATCCACGCCAGCGCCCCGTCGGTGCAGCGCTTCCTGAACCGGCACGGCCTGCAACGCCGCCAGCGCCTCGCACGCCGCCCCGGCAAGTCTGGCCTATCGCCCCGCGCATAGGGTTGCCGGTCATACATCTGTGCTGGCGGCCTCGTGCCGTGCGTCCCTCTCGATCACCCCGACCGGAGCGAGCGGTGGCCGGGGCCCAGCCCCGGTTCCCGCGGCAGCTTCGGCGGCCGATCCGTCTCCGTCCGGGCCCCGGCGAACCGCATCCCGCCGACCCGGGAGGCGAAGACCTTCAAGGATGCCGCTCCCTATCGGATAAAGTAACCCGAAACCCGCCAGATTCCGTCGTGTTCCAACATCGGCGTGACGACCTCAACAGCATTTTTCCTGTGCTCGAAGGCCGCTCGGTAGCGAGCGACGACATACTTTCCATCGGGAGCATCAGGGAGCTCGGTCTCGTATGCGGCCCCCAGGAACGACCTTGACCGGACCTTGCCAAACGGGGTCCGCGCAGATCGAACCGATTCCACCCATCGGTCCCGTGAAATCCTGTTCCTGAACAGGGACGCGGCTTGTTCCCAGCTCTCTGCGTATTTGCCGTCGTCGATCAGCGCGAGCCATGTCAAAGCGACTTTCCGAGCCTCGTCCTGCGAGTCAGGGTCGCCTGCGGCCGGTGCGCTCATCATGAAACCGCCTCTCGTCGTCCGGTTTCGATCATAAGGGGTCAGGGCCCGGTGCTTAACGACAATGAGGACGAGGACCGGTTCAACGAAACACTGAGGCGGGTGGCCTGAAGCGGCCCCGGTTCGTTGGACAGCAATGGAACAGGTCCGGGCATGACGGAAGAGTAGTCCGGCGCTCCGCAGCGGATCGGTACGAACTTTGAAAACACGACATCGGACGAGCCGTCCGGCCGCCTACTGCTTCGGCGCGGCGCCGTGCCCCGATCCGAGCCTGTGGCCGCCCTGCATTTCGCCGGAGCCGAACTCCTGCTTGACGATGACCCTGTCGCGCACGCGGGCGCCCGTGCCGGCGGTCCTGCCGTCCACCTCGATGGCGAGCGCCCATTCGCCGTGCATCTCGAGCTCGATGGTCGCCATGTAATGGCCGGGCATGTCGCCCATCGGCATGGCGCTTGCCGGCGGAATGTTGTGAGCCATCGGCATGCTGGGCATGTCCGCCTTGACGGAAAGCGACTCCGCCACGACCGGCTCGCCCGATTTCCGCGCCGTGACCTCGATGGTACAGGACCAGGCCAGCGCCTCTCCGGCCGGCGCGCAGGCCACCTTTGCGGCGGCGCGCTCGCCGGCAAGCGCCGGCCACGCCAGGCATGCAAGCGCCAAAGCCAGGGATGTTGTCCTTATCGCCATGTCATCCCTCCCGTCCGAGTCCCAGATACTGTTCGACGATGCGCTTGTCTTCGAGCAGCGCCCGCGCCGGCCCCTGCCGCGCGATGCGCCCGCTTTCGAGGAGATAGGCGCGGTCTGCCGCCCTGAGCGCCTGGACGAGATTCTGTTCGACGAGGAGGATCGTCAATCCCCGGTCCCGGAGTTGCGGCAGCAGCGCGAATATGGCCTGGACCGCATTCGGGGCCAGTCCGAGCGAGGGTTCGTCCAGCAGCAGCAGCTCGGGCTCCTGGGCCAGCGCGCGCGCGATGGCAAGCATCTGCGCCTCGCCGCCCGATAGCGAGGCGCCGCGGCTCGATGTGCGGTCCGCGAGCCGGGGGAACAACTCGTAG
>JAJECZ010000183.1 GCA_022821735.1 Alphaproteobacteria bacterium
ATGCCCACCGCCAGTTCGACGCCGTCGAAACCGCCCTCGCGCACGCGGCGCGCAGCTTGCGCGAAGCTCTCGACAAGCTCTTCGGCCTCGGCGGTGGAAAGTTCGTGCGGCATGTAGACCGGCACCGAGAAATCGGGCGGCGGCACGGCCGAGGGCGCAGTGATCGGCCGGCCCAGAAAGGCGGAGACATCGGCCACGCGGCGCCCGCGATGCCCGAGTTGGGCCAGGACCGGCACGTCGAACTCATGCACGGCGTCGGCGATCCGCCGATAGACCGGAACGATGCCGTCATGGAAATTCGTGAAGGCCAGCGTCGTCTCGCCGTCATACACCGGCACCGTATGCCCGGTGACGATGATGCCGGCGCCGCCTTTCGCCCGCTCGCGCAGATAGTGGACATAGGCGTCCGAAGGCGTGCCGTCCGCCGACTGGTGGTGCGCGGCGTGCCCGGTATTCATGATCCGGTTGCGGAGCGTGTAGCTGCCGACGGCGAGCGGGCTGAACAGGTTGGGAAAGGTCTCGGTCATCCTGCCGCCCCCGGGGAGTAATGCGCGTCGCCGCCGCCCGTTCCGGACCTTACGCCTTGACGCCGGCGGCGAACAGGCGACTGTCACGGGCTCCGCCTTTCCGCTTTCGGGGACGGCCCCATGAACGACGCATCCTTCATACCGCTGCCCGGCTACCGGGAGTATCCCGCGGACGAGATGGCGCAGCGGGCGCGCGCGTTCCACGAGGAACTGAAACGCCGGCGCACCGTGCGCGACTTCTCCAGCCGCCCTGTGCCGCGCGCGGTCATCGACGACTGCCTCAGCGCCGCAACCACCGCGCCCAGCGGCGCGAACCTCCAGCCCTGGCATTTCGTCCTGGTGGGCGACCCGGAGACGAAGCGGCGGATACGGTTGGCCGCCGAGGAGGAGGAGCGCGAGTTCTACCGCCACCGCGCGCCCAGGGAGTGGCTGGATGCGCTGGCCCCGCTCGGCACGGACGAGCACAAGCCCTTCCTGGAAACCGCGCCCTGGCTGATCGCGGTCTTTTCCCAGAGATACGGGCGGCTGGCCGACGGCCGCCGGGTCAAGCACTACTACCCGATGGAATCGGTCGGCATCGCAACGGGCATGCTGATCGCCGCCCTGCATATGGCGGGGCTTGCGACGCTGACCCACACGCCGAGCCCGATGAAGTTCCTGAACGAGATACTCGGCCGCCCGAAAGCCGCCGAACGCCCCTTCCTGCTGCTGGTCGCCGGCTACCCCGACGAGGATGCGAAGGTGCCGGACATCGGCCGCAAGCCGCTGGGCGAGGTGGTGACTTACGTCTGATACCGGCGGCATCGACTCCGGGTTCATGGGACGATTGCAGCCCATGCCGCCGCTCCGGCCCCGGGAGCCACTCCAACGGAATGTCATGGAATGTCATGAAGTGTCATGGGGCCGGTCTCCGCCCCGGTCGTTTGCGCCGGTCCGGCAGGCGTTCGCAGGGCATCGCAGCCTCCTTGCCGGTCCGTTGTCCCCGACGCCCCGTTGCCGGGGGAGCGTCCCTCCCGCCCGCATAATGCGCGCCTGCTTGTGCGCGCGTGCGCGAAGTGGCGGGACCGTCTTCTCCACCGTTTTGGATGTCATGGAGTGTCATGTTCTGTCATGGGGCTGGGTTCCGGCGTTGTCGGGGGGGCGGGCGGCGGGGGGCCTCCATGCGGCGCCTCTGGCGTTCGCGCCATGCCCTGAACTCGGGCGTCGTCAGCCTGCCGACGAATACCCGCCTGTTGACGGTGAAATGGATCAGGCAGTCGGGGAGGTTCTGGTCCAGCGGGACCGGCCCGCAGCGTCGTTCGAGGTCTTCCAGCCAGGCGCGGAACTCGGGCGTTTCCTGGCTGCCGACATACGCCTCGCCGCCATAGTGGAACTCGTCCTCGCTGCCGTCATAGTCGGGCTGCACCGGCTCCGCCACCGGCTCGGCGTCCCACGCTTCGTGTGGCGCCTCGTCCGGGGACGCCGGCTCCGGTTCTGGCAGGTGCCTGGCGCTCCAGTCGATCACGGCGAGGAGCTGGCGCAGATGGGCGAGCTGGGCGCGTCCGGCGCGGTGGTAGTCGGCGCGGGCGCGGTCGTCCGGGGGCGGCGGTCCGGCGTCTATGTCCTGCGCACAGGCTGCGGCGAGGGCTTCGGCGGCGGGGGCGAGGCGCTCCAGCAGCGTGGCCGCCAGTTCGGGGCGAGGGTCGGTTGCGGTCATCGTTCCTCCTTCTGCCGACGGGGAGCGGGTCCCTTTTCCGCGCGTATCCTGCGCGGGCGCCTGTACGCGCGCCGGCGCGCGTATCGCGGCGGCGCGGCTCGCGCGCCTGATTGCGCGCGGGGCAGAGGGCGCACCTCTCCCGTCGGTATTGCGGGTATTTTTTCGAAACCGGCGCCGCCGGCCGCGCGGCGCCGCAGAAGCGGCTCCGGAGCCCGCCTCTGCGGGCCTTATATCGGCTTATTTTCTCTCATGTCAAGCCTAATGGGGAACAAAAATGAAAAACTGCCCCCATACCGTCATGGCCGGACCCGTTCCACTGCTGTCCGGTTCAGCTTTCGCGGACAGGGCGCATGGCCTGGATTCAACGGGGTTTCGAAGGGTCCCGTCGGATCGGGACTCGGATCGGCCCCGGCGTCCCTCATCCTGAGTAGCACCGACCGCAAATCCCCTCTCCCCGCTTGCGGGGAGAGGCCGGGAGAGGGGGCCGGCCGCGTGACGGCCCGTTGCCGGGCGTCGCCCGCCGCTTCCGCTGACGCGGAAGGGGGCCCCCCCCCCGCCGCCCCCCCCCCCCGGGGGGG
>JAJECZ010000208.1 GCA_022821735.1 Alphaproteobacteria bacterium
TCGGGGTCGGCGTCGCGTACATAGGCTTCGGCGAGGGCTTGGGCGGCGGGCGCGAGCTTTGCGGCGAGCGCCGCCGCCAGTGCGGGTCGGGGGTCGGTTGCGGTCATCCATGTCTCCTTCCGGTCCGGGAGCGGCGGACCCTCTTGCCGCGCGCGTTTCGCGCGGGCGCGGGCGCGCGTTCGCACCGGCGCGGCTCGCACGCCTGATTGCGCGCACGAGACGCCGGGCATACCTCTCCCGTCGGCTTCTCAGGGGTTTTCAGAAACTGGCGCTGCGCAGCACCGGGGACGCGGCTCCGGAGTCCGCTTCCCTGGGGACCATCATACCACAATCCGCCATATGTCAAGCCCAAAGCACGAACAAAATAGAAAATATTGCAAGTTGTTCATATTTTACTCGCGAAAGAGAAGGAAAGGGCGCGCGACGCCGCCTGCCCTGAGCCTGCCGGAGGGGCCGCGCCGGATTTCGGATTTTCCGACACCGGTTTCGGCCGGAAATTCTGTCCAATCCCCTCCGCCGGGAGGGCGACAAGCGTTGAAAACGCCGTAAGCATTGCCGGTTCGCGCCTTCCGACGACTCTTCGAAGGATTCAGAAGCAAGGAGGATCGGCGGCATGCCCAAAAATTCCCTTCGTATCGGCATCGCGCTTGCCGCGGGCCTGCTGCTGTTCGGCGTCGGGGAGGTGAGAGCCGGGCCCACCGAGGAACAGATCCTGACGCGTGTGTGCGCGGATATGTGGGGCCAAAGTCCGGCGAGAGACTCATGCACGTCCGCGGAAATTACGGCAGATGTGGGAGATTCGGAAGACGACGACAGATGCGAGATCAGCGCCGTATGCCCGACCGGCGACGGCGAAGGCAGTCAGACCAGCGACGTTACGGTGCATCCGTCCCATGTCCCCGACCTGAACAACTGCGACGGCGAACTCACGAACGGGAGCTGCTAGAGCGCGGTCCGTTCCAACGGGGTCCGGGGCGCCCCCGCCTTCGCGGGGCCGTCAGCCGGATTGCTGTTTCGTCCGCTGGAAACCGATTTGCAGCCGGGCGCCGTCGCCGCGGCGGCCTTCAATCCAGGTCGCGGGCCCGCTCGCGGAGGACGAATTTCTGCACCTTGCCGGTGGAGGTTTTGGGCAGGGGGCCGAAGACGATGCGGCGCGGGGCCTTGAAACGGGCCATATTGTCCCGGCAGAAGGCGATGACCTCCGCTTCCGTCGGCTCTGCCCCGGAAAGCGTCTCGACGAAGGCGCAGGGGGTCTCGCCCCATTTCCCGTCCGGCTTCGCCACGACCGCGGCTTCGAGCACTGCGGGGTGCCGGTACAGAACCTGCTCCACCTCGACGGACGAAATGTTCTCCCCGCCCGAGATGATGATATCCTTGGAGCGGTCCTTGAGCGCGATGTAGCCGTCTTCGTGCATGACGCCGAGGTCGCCCGTGTGGAACCAGCCGCCGGCGAACGCCTCCGCGCTGGCGTCCCCGTTCTTGAGGTAGCCCTTCATCACGACATTGCCGCGCATCATCACCTCGCCGATGGTCTCCCCGTCGCGGGGCGTTTCCGCCATCGTTTCGGGGTCCATGACGGTGAGGCCTTCGAGCACCGGGTAGCGAACGCCCTGCCGCGCCTTCATCGCCGCGCGTTCACCGCCGGGCAGCGCGTCCCAGTCCCTGTTCCAGGCCGACACCACGGCGGGGCCGTAACATTCCGTCAGGCCGTAGGTGTGGGTGATGTCGAAGCCCATCGCCTCCATGCCCTCGAGCGTCGAGGGCGGCGGCGGGGCGGCCGCGGTCATCACCTGGACGCGGTGGGCGAAGCTCCGGCGCTCCTCCTCCGGCGCGTGCAGCAGCATGTTGAGCACGATCGGCGCGCCGCAGAAATGCGACACGCCCTCGTCCGCGATCGCACCGAAAATCCGTCCGGCTTCCACCCGGCGCAGGCACACATGCGTGCCGGCCTGGGCGGTGATCGTCCAAGGGAAGCACCAGCCGTTGCAGTGGAACATCGGCAGCGTCCAGAGATAGACCGGATGAAGCTGCATCTGCCACGCCATCGTGTTCCCGGTCGCGTTCAGCCAGGCGCCGCGATGGTGATAGACCACGCCCTTGGGGTTGCCGGTGGTGCCGGAGGTGTAGTTCAGCGAGATCGCGTCCCACTCGTCCGCCGGCGGCGCATAGGCGCAATCCGGGTCGCCCTCCGCCAGCAGCGCTTCGTAGTCGAGACTGCCGATCCGGTCTCCCGGCCCGTCATATTCCGGGTCGTCGATATCGACCGTCAGGACCTCCCGCCCGAGGCCGGCCAGCGCCTGACGGATGGTGCCGGAGAATTCGCGGTCGACGAATACCGCCTTAGCCTCGCCATGCTCGAGCATGAAGGCGATTGCCGCGGCATCGAGGCGGATGTTCAGCGTGTTCAGCACGGCGCCCGTCATCGGCACGCCGAAATGGCACTCCAGCATCTCCGGTGTGTTCGCGGCCATGACGGCCACGGTGTCGCCCTTGCCGATGCCTCGCCGGGCAAGGGCATCCGCCAGCCTGTGGCAGCGTCGGCGCGTTTCGCTCCAGGTAAACCGGCGCGCGCCATGCACCACGGACGGATGGTCCGGGAAAATCCAGGCTGTTCGTTGCAGGAAGGAAAGCGGCGTCAGCGGCTCGTAATTCGCCGCCTGCCGGTCCAGGCCCCGGTCGTAGGCGCCCATGACCGGATTAGTATCCCTCGCGCTCCAGACGCTTGCGCATCAGCTTGCGATGGCGGCGCACGGCCTCCGCCTGCTCTCTTGCGCGTTTTTCCGAAGGCTTTTCGTAAGAACGGCGGAGTTTCATTTCCCGAAAAATGCCTTCGCGCTGCATTTTCTTCTTCAGCGCCCTGAGCGCTTGATCGACATTGTTGTCACGAACGGTAACATGCACGGGTGCTCGGTGCTCCTTTGACGGTCGTTGCGAGGGGCGCGTTTATAGCACGGAGGTCAGCAATGCAGAAGGGCGGACCGGCATCCGCCCTGAAGGCAGGTGCATCGTGGTCGAACAGGAGAGCAGGGAACAGTTGCGCGAACGCGTCGTGGAGGCGGCGCTGCCGCATATCGCCTTCGACGGCTGGACCATGGCTGCGCTCCGCGCCGGGGCCGCGGCGGCCGGCCTCGACGAACGGGAGGCGGCAGTTCTCTTTCCCCGCGGGCCGATGGAGGCGATCGACGTGCATATGGCGCTCGCCGACCGGTGGATGATCGAGGACGTTTCGGCGCTCGAACCCGCGCCGTCCGGCGCAGCGGCAACCGTCCGCGCCGCGCTTCGCGCGCGGCTGGAGCGGAACGCGCCGCATCGCGAGGCCATCCGGCGCGCCGCGGCCCGGCTGTCGCTGCCGCACAACGCACCGCTGGCGCTGAGATCGTTGTACCGCACGGTGGACGCGATCTGGCTGCTCGCGGACGACCGGAGCACGGACTTCAGCTACTACACCAAGCGCGCCACGCTCGCGGGGATCTATGCGGCGGTCCTGCAGGTATGGTTGAACGACCGGTCGGAGGAGCTGGAGGCGACCTGGACGTTCATGGACCGCCGTCTCGAGGATGTGGCGAACATCGCCAGGGCGCGGGCGCGGCTGAAGCGGTGCGGCGAACGGCTGCCGCGCTTCCGGGCGTTCTCACCGCGTTTTCGGTGAGAGGCGGTTGACATGGCCCATCTTGCGGCCGGGCCGGACCTCGCGTTTCCCGTAAAGGTGGAGGCGGGCTCCCGGTTCGGCCAGCAGGCCGGGCCATGAACGGACATCCTCTCCGAGCAGGTTGACCATCCGGGCGTCGCTCAGCCGCGCCGGGTCGGCGAGCGGCAGGCCGGCGACGGCGCGGACGAACTGCTCAAACTGGTCCGCCCCGCAGGCGTCCTGGGTCCAGTGGCCCGAATTGTGCGGCCGGGGCGCAATCTCGTTGGCAAGCAGCCTGCCTTCACGGGTCACGAAGAACTCCACCGCAAGCAGTCCGACAAGGTCGAGCGCTTCCGCCGCCCGCGCCGCCAGCGTCTGCGCTTCCGCCGCCAGGGAGGCCGGGACCGGCGCGGGCACCGTCGTCTGCCTCAGTATGCCGCCCTCGTGGTCGTTCCGCCCGACATCGAAGACGGCGACGGAGCCGTCCGCCCCCCGCGCCGCAATCGCCGAGACCTCGGCCGAGAAATCGACCAGCGCCTCGGCCACGCCGCGCCCGGCGCCGAAGGCGTCCCAGACGGCGTCGGCATCGAAGCCTTCGTCGAGCCGGAGCTGCCCCTTGCCGTCATATCCGAGCCTTGCCGTCTTGAGGATGCCGGGGCAGGGCGCGCAGCGGAGGTCGGCGGCCGAGCGGACTTCCATCCAGGGAGCCGTTTCGAGCCCGATGCCGCCCAGGAAACGCTTTTCCACGGCGCGGTCCTGGCTGGTCTTCAGCGCCTCCCATCCGGGCCTCACCGGCACTTGCGCGGCCACCCGGGCCACGGCCTCGTAGGGCACGTTCTCGAACTCGAAGGTTGCAACGTCTATCGACGCCGCGAACGCATCGAGCGCCGCCGCGTCGTCATATCCAGCGACCGTGGCCGCGGCCGAGACCTCGGCCGCCGGATTGTCCGCCTCGGGGCAGAAGATATGACACCGATAACCGAGTCGGGCTGCAGCCAGGGCGGTCATGCGGCCGAGCTGGCCGCCGCCGAAAATGCCGATGGTGCTCCCCGGAGCGATCGGATTCATTGGGGAATTTCGGCAACCGCGGCAGTCTGCCGGTCCCGCCAGGCCTGGAGCCGTTCGGCGAGCGCCGGATCGGAAAGCGCGACGACGCTCGCGGCAAGCAGCGCGGCATTCACCGCGCCGGCCTCGCCTATCGCCAGCGTGCCGACCGGCACGCCGGCCGGCATCTGCACGATGGAAAGCAGGCTGTCGAGGCCGGACAGCGACCGGCTCGGCATCGGCACGCCGAAGACCGGCAGGACCGTCATGGAGGCCACCATGCCAGGCAGGTGCGCCGCGCCGCCGGCGCCGGCGATCACCGCCATCAGCCCCCGCCCGCGGGCGGAGCGGGCGTAGCTGTAGAGGCGGTCGGGCGTCCTGTGCGCGGAGACGATGCGCGACTCATGGGGCAGTTCGAGCGCATCCAGCGTCCCGGCGGCCCGCTGCATCACCGCCCAGTCCGACTGGCTGCCCATGACGATACCGATGCGAACGACGGCCTCGCCCATGATCTCGTCCTTCCTGCTGTCTGAAACCTGCCGGCAACGAAGCGGGCCCGGGAAAACCGTTCAGGCGATCAGGTCCGGGTGTCCCTGCGCCTCCAGCCTTGCGATCATGTCCCGCAGCCACAACTTCCGTTTCTTGAGCCGCTGTACCTGCACCTGGTCGAACGGGGCCTTCTCGGTCAGCGCGGCGATGGCGTAGTCGAGATCTGCATGTTCGGAACGCAACGCTGCGAGCCTTGCGGCTTTTGCGTCGGCTTCCGTCGGACTGGACATTCAACCTATGCTCCGTCTCCCTGTCCACTTATAGCAGAGGCGCGAACGGTGAGCGAGATACGGCGCATCGGAATCCTGACCAGCGGCGGCGACTGCGCCGGGCTGAACGCCGCCGTCCGGGCTGTGACGCTGCACGCGAACGGAAACCGCGGCTGGACCGTGATCGGCATCCAGAAAGGCACGCTCGGCCTGCTGTCCAGACCCCTGCAATACGAGGTGCTGGACCCGAACCGCTTTACCGGCGAGCTGCTTCGTCGGGGCGGAACCGTGCTGGGCACGACCAACAAGGGCGACGCCTTCGACTATCCGATGCCCGACGGCTCGAGGATCGACCGGTCCGGGGAGATCATCGAGGGCTACCGGCAACTGGGGCTGGATGCGCTGATCGGCATCGGCGGCGACGGCAGCTTCGCGATTCTGCGCCGGCTGGCGCAGCAGGGCGGCATCCGCCTGGTCGGCATCCCCAAGACGATCGACAACGACGTGGGTTCGACCGAAACCGCCGTCGGCCATGCCAGCGCCGTCACGGCGGCGACCGAGGCGCTCGACCACCTCCAGCCGACCGCGGCAAGCCACGACAGGGTGATGGTGCTGGAAGTGATGGGGCGGGACGCCGGCCATATCGCGCTGTCGGCGGGCATTGCCGGGGGCGCGGACGCGATCCTGATACCGGAGATCCCGGCGGACCTCGCGCATGTCGCCGCGAAGATACAGGCGCTCAAGGCGCATGGACGCAATTTCGCGCTGGTGGTGGTCGCGGAAGCCGTGCGCACCGAGACGGGCGAAGCCGTACGCCAGGCCGCCGGCGAGACGGCGAGTTACGGGGGCATCGGACACTGGGTGGCGGCCCGGCTGGAGGAGCTGACGGGCGCGGAAACGCGCGTCGCGGTGCTCGGGCATATCCAGCGTGGCGGCAAGCCGATCGCGCAGGACCGGCTCATCGCGTCCGCATTCGGCGTTCACGCCGTGGACGTGCTCGCCGAGGGGCGCCACGACCGGCTGGTGGCGTGGCGCAACCGGACCGTCATCGACGTGCCGCTGGAAGACGCGATCAAGACCTACGCCGCGGTCGATCTGGACGGCCCGCTGGTGCACACCGCGCGTTCGCTCGGAATCTCCCTCGGAGACGGTGCCTCTAGGCCCTGAGCCGCTCGTTGTCGGGGTCGTGCGGCGACTCCGGAATCACGCGGGCGGCCCGGCGGCTGCCGAGGATGTCGATCGCGAGTTCGGTGCCGGGCGCAGCCGCTCCCGGACGCACATAGGCCAGCGCCAGGCTCCGGCCGACCGCGTGCCCGTAAACGCCCGAGGTTGCCCGGCCGACCATCTCGCCGTCCAGGTATAGCGGCTCGTTGCCCCAGGGGTCGGCGTCGTCCGCGTCCACTTCCAGCGTCACGAAGGCCTGCGGCACGCCTTCCTCCCGCTGCCGGACGAGCGCGTCGCGACCGATGAAGTCCGGCTTGTTGAGCGCGACGAAACGGTCCAGCCCGGCTTCGAAGGCCGAGTATTCCGTCGTCAGGTCCATGCCCCACATGCGGTAGGACTTCTCCACGCGGAGGGATTCCATCGCCCGCATGCCGACCCCGCCGATACCGTATTCCGCGCCGGCCGCCATGAGCGCGTCATAGAGCCCGGTCTGGTATTCGATGGGGTGGTGGAGCTCCCACCCGAGCTCGCCGACGAAGTTGACCCTGAGCGCGCGCACCGGCGCCATGCCGACGCGGATATGCCGGCCGGTCAGCCAGGGGAAGGTCTCGTTGGAGAGGGCGGTGTCCGTCAGCTTCTGCAGCACGTCGCGGGACCGGGGACCCACGAGCACAAGCACGCCGTGGCGCTCGGTGATGTTGTCCAGGCCGACCGAACCGTTGCCGGGCAGGGCCTTGGCCAAGTAATCGTGATCGAAGCGCTCCGCGGCCCCGGACGATACGAGGTAGAACTCCTCCGGTCCGTCGCGCATGATCGAGAACTCCGAGCGGACGCCGCCGGTCGAGGTCAGCGCATGGCCGAGGCGGAGCGCGCCCGTCCTTTTCGGCATCCGGTTCGCGAGCAGGCCGTCGAGGAAGGACTCGGCGCCGGACCCCGAAACCCGGAACTTCGAGAAGCTGGTGATGTCGATCAGCCCGACGCGCTCGCGCACGCGCCGGCATTCCTCCCCGACGGGGCCGAACCAGTTGGTACGCCGGAAGCTCCACTCGTCGCGGGCCGGCGTCCCGGCGGGCGCGAACCAGTTGGGCCGCTCCCACCCGTAGCGCTGTCCGAACACGGCGCGGGCCGCCTCGTGCCGGCTGTGGACGGGGCTCGTCTTCGCCGGCCGCGCCGCCGGGCGTTCCTCGTCGGGATAGTGGACGGTGAAGACGTTGCGGTAGGCTTCCTCGTTCTTCTCGACCGCGTAGCTCTTGTTGGCGTAGGCGCCGAAACGGCGGGGGTCCACGGCGAGCATGTCTATGGGCGGCTCGCCGTCGTCCATCCATTCCGCGAGGAAGCGCCCGGCGCCGCCCGCTGCGGTGACGCCGAAGCTGAAGCCCTCGGCGAGCCAGAAGTTCCTGAGCCCGTAAGCCGGGCCGATCAGCGGGTTGCCGTCCGGCGTGTAGGGTATGGCGCCGTTCACCACGTCCTTGATGCCGGCCTCGCCGAAGATCGGCACCCGCGCGATGGCGGCCTCGACATGGGGCTCGAGGCGCTCCAGGTCGCCGGGGAACAGTTCCTGGCCGAAATCGTCCGGCACGCCGTCCACGAAGCAGGCCGGCGCGCCCGCTTCATAGGGGCCGAGGATCAGCCCATCGCGTTCCTCGCGCAGATAGTAGGAGGCATCGCTCTCGCGCAGCACCGGCATCTCCGGCAGCCCTTCGGCATGGCGGGCCGTGAGCGCGGGGTGGGAGTCGGTGACGATATACTGGTGCTCCACCGGGATGACGGGCACGTCGAGCCCGACCATCGCCAGCGTCTGCCGGCACCAGGCGCCCGTCGCGGTCACGACATGCTCGGCGGTGATCTCGCCCCTGTCGGTCACGACCCGCCAGGCGCCGTCCGGCTCCGGCCGGATATCGACGACCCTGGTGTGCCGGTGGATCTCCGCGCCGCCGGCGCGCGCGCCGGCCGCCAGCGCGTTGGTCAGGTCCACCGGGGCCACATGGCCGTCATGCGGGTGGAAGAGGGCGCCCACCAGCCCCTGCGTGTTCGCCAGCGGCCAGAGCGAACGGATTTCGTCGAGTCCGATCATCTCGAACGGCACGCCGATGGTGTTCGCCGTGCCGCAATATTTGCGGTACTCGTCCATGCGGTCGCGAGTGGTCGCGAGTCTGAGATTGCCGGTGACGTGGAAGCT
>JAJECZ010000437.1 GCA_022821735.1 Alphaproteobacteria bacterium
CGAGGCGATCCGGCTCAGGAACGCCTGGGCCTGCCACTATGCCTACAACACCTTCGACGGCAACATGATTATCGGCGCATGGCCGGGCGCGCCGGAGAATTTCCTCATCGCGACCGGATTTTCCGGCCACGGCCTCCAGCATGCGCCGGCGACGGGCCGGGCGCTCTCGGAATTGATCCTCGACGGGCGTTTCACGACCATCGACCTCGACCGCTTCCATTGCCGCCGGGTTCCGGAAAACAGGCGCGAGCCGGAGCGCGGCATAACGGCCTGAGACTAGGTCGTTGGTTGGAACCCCTGCCACCAGCCGCCGGAAATCTCCTCCCGGCTTGCGGGGAGGCCGGGAGGCGAGCGCAACGAAACGTCCCCGGCATGAGCCCTGCATCGGGCATCCCGGTATCAGAGATCGAGCCGCAATTGTCCGCCGGGCGGGCGGAAGCGGGTTTCGTCCAGCGTCCCGTAGCCGCGCGCGAGGCCGAGCCGGCGGCAGGCGATCGCAAACCGCTTCGAGATCGTCTCCGCATAGGCGCCTTCGCCCTTCATGCGCACATGGAAGGCGCTCTTGTAAAGCGGGCCGCCGCGCATGTCGCGCACCCGCGAGAGCACCCGCGCCGCCCGGTCGGGCGCATGGGCCTCCAGCCACTCCCGGAACAGGTCGGCGATTTCCAGCGGCAGGCGCAGCAGCGTGTAGCCGGCGCCGCACGCCCCCGCCTTCCGGGCGGATTCCAGCACCGCCTCCATCTCATGGTCGTTCAGCGCCGGGACGATCGGCGCGAAATTGACAGAGACCGGCACGCCCGCATCCCGCAGCCCCGTCACCGCTTCGAGCCGCCGCGCGGGCGCGGAGGCGCGCGGCTCCATGCTGCGCGCGAGGCGCCGGTCGAGCGTGGTGACCGACATGGTGACGTGGGCGAGGTTCTCGCGCGCCATGTCCGCCAGCAGGTCTCGGTCGCGCAGCACCAGGGCGGACTTGGTGGTGATCGAGACCGGGTGGCGGCAGCGGGCCAGCACTTCCAGGATGCCGCGCATAACGCCGTAGCACCTCTCGATGGGCTGGTAGGCGTCGGTATTGGTGCCGATGGCGAGCACCCGGCAGCGGTAGCCGGGCCGCGCCAGTTCCTTCTCCAGCAGCTCGGGCGCGGTCGGCTTGGCATAGAGGCGGCTCTCGAAATCGAGCCCCGGCGAGAGCCCGAGCCAGGCATGGGTCGGCCGCGCATAGCAGTAGATGCAGCCATGCTCGCAGCCCCGGTAGGGATTGACCGACCGGTCGAAGCCGAGGTCCGGGGAGTCGTTGCGGGTGATGACCTTGCGCGGCGCCTCCTCGGTGACGGTCGTGCGCAGCGGCAGCGGCGCCTCGCCCGCCGTTCCCCAGCCGTCGTCGAACGCCTCCGGCCGCTCGCTCTCGTAGCGCCCCGGCCGGTTGCTCGCCGCGCCCCGCCCTTTCCGAACCGCCTGCATGCGGGGACATTATCACGAAGAAAGAACAAATCAAGAAATTTTTGAAATAAAATGGGAACGGACAGCGCTGCCCTCCTCCGCAGGCGCGGCGCGTCAGCCGGCCGGGAGGCGGAGGCTGCCGGCGTGGCGTTCCACCACGGCGTCGAGGTCCGGGTCCGGCGCCGTCACGTCGATGGCGCGCACGCCGAACAGGGCCGGGTTGTGCGGCAGGACCGGCTCCCTGCCTTCGGCGAGGTCGCGGGCGAGCTTCAGCAGCCGGCGCCGCGCGGCGATGATCGCGGCGTCCGAGGGGCCGAGATGCTCGTTCTCGCGGTCCGCTATCGGCCCCATGCTCTCGACGATGGCGCGGTCCTGGTTGTTGACGCCCGGGATGCCGGTCGCGTTGCCGGCCCGCTGCGAGGCGCGGTCGAGGCTGTAGCCGTTCTCGCGGTTGACCTCGGGCGTGAAGCCGCCCGGCAGGGTGCGCGGCGCCGCGCCCAGGCCCGTCTCCAGATAGGCGCGGTCCGCCTCCGTCATCGGCGCTTCCGGGTTGTAGGAGGTGCCGAAGACGAAGCTGTTCTCGTCGTCGATGGGAATGTAGGCGCGCGACGAGATCGGGTATTTCGGATGCGGGATGATCGAGTTGCTCGGCAGGATCCACTGCGTGATGCGCCAGTTGAACAGGCCGTCCGCCGCGCCGCGCTGCGAGCCGTAGTAGAAGCCGTAATCCGTCGGCCGGATGTGGATCGACGGCATCCCGTCCTTCTGCCAGTTGCCGTGCGCGGCGGCGAGGCCAGGCGACAGGGCGGAGGTGTCGGCGAAGCGGTGCAGGAAGGTGGTGTGGCGGGTGTCGATCTCGCCCTCGAAGCCCTGGAAATAGTTGGCGCGCAGGTGCCACTTCTGCTGCCAGCGGTGCTCCGGGGCCAGCACCGCCCACTCGAATTCCGGCAGCGGCGGGCGCCTGTCCTCCGGCCCCATATAGGCCCAGATCCAACCGCCCCACTCGGCGGCCGGATAGGCCTTCGCGCGCACCTTGCGCCTGTAGTCGGTCTCCGGCGGCTCGTTCGGCATCTCGACGCAGTTGCCGTCCACGTCGAACTTCCAGCCGTGATAGACGCAGCGCAGGCCGCACTCCTCGTTGCGCCCGAAATAGAGCGAGGCGCGCCGGTGCGGGCACCTCTCGTCGAGGATGCCGACCCGGCCGCCCGTGTCCCGGAAGGCCACCAGGTCCTCGCCCAGCAGCCGGAGCCGCACCGGGTCGCAGTCGGGCCCCGGCAACTCCTCCGGTGCGAGCGCCGGAATCCAGAACCGGCGGAACAGCTCGCCCATCGGCGTGCCGGGGCCGGTCCGGCACAGCAGGTCGTTGTCTTCCGGTCTCAGCATCGCGGGACGCCTCTTTGCGGGCCGGCGAAGCATGACGCCGCCCGGCCGCGCCATCAAGCGTTCGGCGGGCGGGCGGTGGAATGGCGGACAGCCGCCGCCCGCCCTTTCCGCTGCCTCGGCCCCGCGCGCGGACGGTTGCGGGGCTTCGCCCGCCGGCCTGGCGGCCTCTCTCCGTCCCACCGGACGGCGCAGACAGGACCCATGACAGAACATGACACTTCGCGCAGAGGTCCCGCCGGACGGGGCGCGCGTCCGCTACTGCGCGCCCGCCGCGTGCCGGCCGGCGCGGCGGCCGAACACGGCGCCGCGCATGACGGAGGTGGCGCCCGTATAGTCGCCGTAATAGAGCCCGGCGGTCTCGCCGGCGGCGTAGAGGCCGGGGATCGGGTCGCCGTCGAGATCGATCACGCGCCCGCTCGTGTCGATGCGCAGGCCGCCGAAGGTGAAGCAGTTGGCGCAGATCACCGGCCAGGCGCGGAAGGGCGGCCGGAGGAGCGGCCTCGCCCAATTGCTCTTCGGCGGCGCAAGACCCCGCGTGGCGAGGCCGTCCGGCCCGTCCGGGCGGAAGGCGGACACATCCTCCGGGCAGGCGGCGTTGTAGGCGGCAAGCGTGGCGGAGAGCGCCGCCGGGTCGAGGCCGGCCGCCTCCGCCAGCGCCCCGATCGTCGGCGCTTCCAGCGGTTCGCGGTCGCTGCGCACCGTCACCCGCCAGTGCGGCGCGTCGTCGAGCCCGGCGTCGAACAGGGCCCAGGCGAGGCCCTGCGGCTGCTCCAGCACGGCGCGCGCCACCCGCTCATAGCCGGCATCGACCGGCCCGGCCGCCTCGTCGGTGAAGCGTTCGCCCTCGCGGTTCACCAGCACGCCGTAGCCGTAATGCAGCACCACCGGCTCGATGGCCCCGGAGCGCGGATCGACCGGCTGGGCGTGGAAGGCGCCGAACTCGCCCGCCGGCGCGGCGCCCGCGGCAAGGCCCATCGCCACGCCCTCGCCCCGGTTGTAGTAGCCGCCGCGCGCGACGGGCCGCGTCCATTGCGCCTTCGGGCCGATATAGCGCGCGAGCATTTCGGGATTGCCCTCGAAGCCGCCCGAGGCCAGCAC
>JAJECZ010000007.1 GCA_022821735.1 Alphaproteobacteria bacterium
CGAGGCGAGTGCGAGCGACAGGCCGAGGGTTCGCAGGGAAGAGCGAAGCATGACGAGCGTCGGCATATCCGGGGGAGCGAAGGAAATCAAAGCCCGAAAGAAAGGCTCACGGTCTCTGCGGCGGCAAAGGGCCGTGGCAGGTCGGGCGCGGATGGAATAGAAACCGGTTGCGCCGCCGGAGACGGGGAGCGGCGGGAAAGGCGGGTTCTGCGATGACGGCGCGATCCGGCAGGCGGTTTCTTGCGGGTGCGTTCGGCCTCGCGGCGCTGCTCGCGGCGGCGGAGGCCCCTGCCGCCTGCACGGAAAAGGGGCGCGTGCTCGGGGTCGGTTTCTTCCCCGATTTCGCGCCCGTGAGTTACAGCGCCGACAGGGACCCGGCGAGCGCCGGCTTCGACGAACACCGCGGCTATGAGGCCGATCTGCTGACCGCGTTGGAGGCGATGGGCGCTGCGCGCTTTTCCCGCCGCGCCATCGGCGGCGAATTCACCGGCATCTGGCTCAAGGCCGCCTCGCCGGACTACGACCTGGTCGGCGGCGGCATCACCGTGCGCGAGGATCGCACCCGCGACGCGGAGGGCCGCGAGGCGGTCGTCTTCACCTCGGGGCATATCGCCTTCGTCCAGACATTGCTGGTGCGCGCGGAGGATGCCGGGCGGTTCGCCGGCTATCGCGGTTTCACGCCGGATGTCCGTATTGCGGCGGTGCCCGGCACCACCGGCGAAGAGCGGCTGCTGCAACTGACCGGCTATATCGGGCCGGATGGCGCGCTGCGACCTGACGCGAAGGTGTATCTCGCTTCCGGCACGGTGCTGGAAGCGGGGGACGGCGAGCGCCTTACCGTCACCGCGGCCGGCTCCTCGCCGGCTCTGGAAGGCCGGCGGCGGCTGGAGCCACCTCGCGACGCGGCAGACATGCCGCAGGTGGTCTATTTCCAGGAGGACGGCGCGCAACTCGAAGCCTTGCGCGCCGGCGAGGTCGATGCGGTCGCCCAAGGGCTGATCGGCAATGCTGACGCCGTCCTCGAGTCCGACGGCACGCTTGCGATCGGCGCGCGCGACTCCCGCCGCGAACTCGGCGGCTTCGCCTTGGCGGCTTCGGACCGCGCGCTCGCCGACTGCCTCGACAGGAATATCGCCCGCCTGACCGACTCCGGCCGCGTGGGCTATGAGCAATGGCGCGCCGACTCCGGAATATTCCTGCGCCGCGCCCGAATGCAGGCGGGCGGAGGCGGCTGATGCGGCTTTATCCGGCTTGACCCGGCCGCCATGTCGGGACAACACTCCCGCCCAGGAACTCCAGGAGGAAGCGTTCCCATGCCCACCGTCAACATGAATGTTAATGGCGAGGCCGTCTCCGGCGAAGTCGAGGCGCGCACGCTGCTGGTGCAATTCCTGCGCGAGCAGTTGCGCCTGACCGGCACCCATGTCGGCTGCGACACCAGTCAGTGCGGCGCCTGCGTGGTCCATGTGAACGGCGTCTCGGCGAAGAGCTGCACCATGCTGGCGGTGCAGTGCGAGGGCGCCGATGTCACGACCATCGAGGGCCTCGCGGACGGCGACACCCTGCACCCGATGCAGGAAGCGTTCCGCGACAATCACGGCCTGCAATGCGGCTTCTGCACGCCCGGCATGATCATGAGCGCGCTCGACCTCGCGAACCGCAACAGCGCACCGAGCGAGCAGCAAGTGCGCGACTGGCTGGAAGGCAATATCTGCCGCTGCACCGGCTACCACAACATCGTGAAGTCGATCATGGCCGGCGCCCGCGCCATGGCCGCAGGCCAGGGAGGCTGACCCATGCCGAAGGACGGGATCGGCGCATCCGTAAAGCGCAAGGAAGACTACCGTTTCATCACCGGCCAGGGCGCCTATACCGACGACATCGACAGGCCGGGCCAGGCCTGGGCCGTTTTCGTGCGCTCGCCGCATGCCCATGCGCGCATCGCGTCGGTGGACACGGGCGCCGCGGCCGCCATGCCGGGCGTCGTGAAGATACTGACCGGCGCGGACTATGCCGCGGACGGGCTTGGCGGCCTGCCCTGCGGCTGGCAGGTGACGGGCAAGGACGGCCCCATGGTCGAGCCGCCGCACCCGCCGCTCGCCGCCGACCGCGTCCGCCATGTCGGCGACCAGGTGGCAGTGGTGATCGCCAACAGCGCTGCCGAGGCGCGCGACGCGGCCGAGGCGGTCGCGGTCGAATACGAACCGCTGGCGGCGGCCGCCTCCATCGATGCCGCGCTCAGCCCCGGCGCGCCGCAGGTGCATGACGAGGCGCCCGGCAACCTCTGCTACGACTGGGAGCTCGGCGACAAGGCCGATGTGGACGGGGCCTTCGCCGGCGCGCACCACGTCACCCGCATCGAGCTGGTGAACAACCGCCTGGTGCCCAACGCCATGGAGCCGCGCGCGGCGGTCGCCGAATACGACCGGGCGACGCGCGAATACACGCTCTACACCACCAGCCAGAACCCGCATGTCATCCGCCTGCTGATGGGCGCCTTCGTGCTCCAGCTTCCCGAGCACCGGCTGCGCGTCGTGGCCCCGGATGTGGGCGGCGGCTTCGGCTCCAAGATCTTCCACTATGCCGAAGAGGCGATCCTGACCTGGGCGGCCGGCAAGGTCGCGCGGCCGATCAAGTGGACGGCCGAGCGCGCCGAGAGCTTCGTCACCGATGCGCACGGACGCGACCATGTGACGGTCGCGGAGCTGGCGCTGGATGCCGACGGGCGTTTCCTCGGCCTCAAGGTGGACACCAAGGCCAATATGGGCGCCTACCTCTCCACTTTCGCGCCCTGCGTGCCCACATACCTCTACGCGACGCTGCTCGCCGGCCAGTACACCACGCCCAAGATCTGGTGCGGGGTGCAGGCGGTGTTCACCCACACCGTGCCGGTGGACGCCTATCGCGGCGCCGGGCGGCCGGAGGCGACCTTCGTCGTCGAGCGGATCGTCGAGACGGCGGCGCACGAGATGGGCATCGACCCGGCGGAACTTCGCCGGCGCAACTTCGTGCCGTCGGACGCCTTCCCCTACCAGACCCCGGTCGCGCTGGTCTATGACAGCGGCGACTATGAGGGCACGCTCGCGGCAGCGCTGGCGGACGCCGACTATGACGGCTTCGCCGCCCGCCGGGCGGAGGCGGAATCGCGCGGCAAGCTGCGCGGCATCGGCCTCTCGGCCTATATCGAGGCCTGCGGCATCGCGCCGTCGGCCGTGGTGGGCTCGCTCGGCGCCCGCGCCGGGCTCTACGAATGCGGCGAGGTGCGGGTGCATCCGACCGGCTCGGTCACCTTCTTCACCGGCACCCACAGCCACGGCCAGGGCCACGAGACGACCTTCGCGCAGATCATCGCCGAGCGCCTCGGCGTCGATATCGACGCGGTCGAGGTCGTGCACGGGGACACCTCGAAAATCCCCTTCGGCATGGGCACATACGGGTCGCGCTCGCTCGCCGTCGGCGGCTCGGCGCTCGCCCGCGCGCTCGACAAGGTGGAGACCAAGGCCAAGCGCATCGCCGCGCACCTGATGGAGGCCTCCGAGGCCGACATCGAGTTCGCGGACGGGCAGTTCACCGTGGCCGGCACCGACAGGTCGGTCGGCTTCGGCGACGTGGCGCTGACCGCCTATGTGCCGCACAACTATCCCATCGAGGAGCTGGAGCCGGGTCTGGACGAGACCGCCTATTACGACCCGGCCAACTTCACCTTCCCCGCCGGCTGCCATGTGTGCGAGGTCGAGATCGACCCCGACACCGGCGCGGTGGAGATCGTGAATTTCGCGGCATCCGACGATTTCGGCAATGTCATCAACCCGATGATCGTCGAGGGGCAGGTGCATGGCGGCATCGTCCAGGGCGTCGGCCAGGCGCTGCTGGAGGGCTGCGTCTACGGCGATGACGGCCAGCTCGCGACCGGTTCCTACATGGACTACACCATGCCGCGCGCCGACGATGTGCCGTCCTTCACCGTCTCGACCCGGACCACGCCCTGCCCGCACAACCCGCTGGGCGCGAAGGGCTGCGGCGAGGCCGGCGCCATCGCCGCCCCGGCGGCCGTGATGAACGCGGTGCACGACGCGCTCGGTTCGCGCGGCGTTTCGCGGATCGACATGCCGGCGACCCCGGCCCGTGTCTGGCAGGCGTTGAACGCCTGAGCTCAAGGAGTCTCCTTTCCATGCATGACTTCACCTATCACGCGGCGGGTTCGGTTGCGGACGCCGCCGCCAAAGCCGCCGCCGGAGAGGACGCGGTGCTGATGGCCGGCGGCATGACCCTGCTGCCGACCCTGAAGCAGCGCCTCGCGCAGCCCTCCGACGTGGTCGATCTCGGCGGCGTCGCGGAACTCCGGGGCATCCGGGTCGAGGGCGGCGCGGTTACCGTCGGGGCGATGACGGTCCACGACGCCGTCGAGAACTCGTCCGAGGTTGCCGCCGCGATCCCGGCGCTCGCGGCGCTGGCCGGCCATATCGGCGACCCGCAGGTCCGCAACCGCGGCACCATCGGCGGCTCCATCGCCAACAACGACCCCGCCGCCGACTATCCGGCCGCCCTTGTGGGCCTCGGCGCCACGGTCTGCACCGACCGGCGGGAGATCGCCGCCGACGATTTCTTCACCGGCATGTTCGAGACCGCGCTGGAGGAGGGCGAGATCGTGACCTCCGTGCGCTTCCCGGCGCCGCAGGCGGCCGCCTACATGAAATTCCCGAACCCGGCCTCGCGCTACGCCATCGTCGGCGTGTTCGTGGCCCGGACGGCCGGCGGCGTGCGCGTCGCGGTCACCGGCGCGGCAGGCTGCGTCTATCGCGAAACGGCGATGGAGGCGGCGCTGGAGGGCAATTTCTCGGCCGCCGCGCTGGACGGCATGACGGCGTCTGCCGACGATCTGAACGAGGACATCCACGCCTCGGCGGAATATCGCGCGCATCTGGTCGGCGTCATGGCGCGCCGGGCCGTCGCCGCCTGCGGTTAGGGGGACAAGGGGGATGGCCTGGGCGTATCTGGCGCTCGCCATCCTGCTCGAGACCGTCGGCACCGGCCTGCTGAAGCTCTCCCACGGCTTCGAGCGGGTCGGGATCGGCGGTCTTTCCATGCTGGCCTACGGCGTGTGCTTCTTCTTCCTGGCGCTCTCGCTCAGGGTCATTCCGGTCGGCGCCGCCTACGCCATCTGGTCCGGCGTCGGCACGGCGCTGGTCGTGCTGGCGGGCGTATTCCTGTTCGGCGAGAAGATGAGCCTGCTGAAGGCGGGCCTGATCGCGATGATCGTCGTCGGCGCCGGCGGCCTCATGCTGCTGATCGACAAGGAGGCGTAGCGCCCGGTCCGTTCGGGCGGAGCAGAGGTCCGGCCGTTCCCCCTTCGGCAGGCTCAGGGCAGGCTTTCGGCAAGCTCAGGACAGGCTCCTTCGGCAAGCTCGGGACAGGTTCTTCCCTCACCCTGAGTAGGGCCCGCGCCAGCAGCCTGCCCTGAGCGTGTCGAAGGGGGCGCGTATCGTAGGGCGCCGGCCCTTGACTTCCCCCGCATGTTCCCTATATATTCCCACCAATCATGAAAACAAACCGGGTGAGGACATGACCTGACGGGCTATCGGAGCGCCAGCTCCGCAATGATTCTACGCAAGGGACGGGCCGGCGGTTCGGGCGGGAGCCGGCGCACCGGACAGGTGCGCGCGGACGTTGCCTGCCGCATTCGATATAGGCGGAAACGGTCGTGTTTCGGGTCGGCGGCGTTGCGTTGGAGTTTGGCGGCGGGCGCGCCGGAACGGGCGCCGGTGTCGTGTCGGAGTTCGGAAGAAACCGGAAAGGGAGGAGACGGAATGGGGAGCGGATCGACGGCCCCGGAGGCGGGCGGGCTGCCGCAGCGGAAGCAGGGCCGCACGGTGAGCGAGGACATGCGGGCCGCGGCAGTGACGGCCGTGCTGCATGAGGGCATGAGCCGGGGCGCGGCGGCGCGGCGCTTCGGCGTGTCGGCGAACAGCGTCCGCCTGTGGGTGAACCGCTTCCGGGAGCGCGGCCATGTGCGGCCCGACACGCGGGGCGGCAGCCGTATGCGGGCCGAGCCGGAGCGGGAGCGGATTTTCCGCATCGTGGAGGAGCGCCCGGACATCTCCATGTACGGGCTGCGCGACGCGCTGGCCGCCGAGGGCGTGTCGATCAGCGCGGATACGGTGCAGCGCTTCCTGAAGCGCCACGGCATGGACCGGGAGACCCGCCGCGCGCGGCGGCGGAAGCAGGGGAAGAGCGCCGGAAGGCGGGGGAAGGGGAGCAAGCGGCAGTAGCAGGCCTGCCCGGAGCGAAAAGGGTTCGAGTGCGTCAACCGGACGCGCCGGTGAAAGCCGCTCGACCGCGCTAAGCTGGCTTCTAAGCTTGTAGCCGGTGGAAAGTATGAGCGAACAGGTGCGGTATCGCGATCACATCTCCGATCTCCCGGTAAACCTATCCCCATACCCGTTACGCGACGATTTCATAGGCCGTCTGCTTTCGATGGCCGATGATGTGATAGCGACTCAATGATAAAGAAAAATCGTCATGTTGCCCGTCATACTTGGTGGCAGCGGGCAATACAAATTTCTGGTATCCCATTTATCTCATCATGTATTTCGCGTGCATTCGTTCGTCTCGAAAAATGGTGCAAATGGATAGAACATCCAGACGGGCCATCTCACTGGAGACTATGGAAGCAGTTCATTCTTTGCTCTCTGGGATTAGTGCTATTTTTATCTGGATCGTTTATTTCATTCGTATCCATAGCAGTAGCTATCACGCAATCAATCTACGAAATCCCAATACCGGTGCTTTGGCCATACTTAGTTAATGGTTATGTTGGCGGCACACTGTTGTTTCTTGGTGTATCCTTATGGATCATAGGAAAACATCCGTCTCGCATAGAATTCAAGATTTCCGAAGACACGGAGAATTTGGATACAGTGCTGTCAGACGTTAGATCGAAGATAGATCGTCTGGATCGAACAGCACACACAGAGGCACGCCAACAGATACGACGATTGAATAAATTGCGATTCATGAAAGCAAACGTATCGGTCATCAAGATAACTGCACTGAGGACGCTTCAGGTCGAAACATACAAAGATGAAGAGTTGATAGCATTGCTGAATTCCGCTCTAGACCAGCTACGATACTATACTGGGGATAAGGAAGACGAATCTTACAAAAAATATGCAGGCGATGTGAAAAAGGCCATAAAGAGGTACAGAGCCGCGTTGGAATCAGAATCGTCGTCTGACAATCCAATGTCGTCGAAAGAACTGCGCCGTTACCTAATACTATTGAGGGAAGAAATAGACGAATACAAGCATAGATATGGTTATGGTGAAGCAATCATTGAGAGTGTTGTATACTGGAGCCTTTTCTCAGGTGTGGCATTAGCTGTCATCGGTCTATCTCCGCTTCTACATGAACCATACTTCCAAGGCTCGCTGACCGTCATTCATTGGGCAATATTCGGGCTGGTGGGAGCAATAGTCGCGACTGTCAATAACATCAGCAAGAAGGATACATATAGAATTGCTGAAGATGAGGGTAATTTGGTATTGAAAAGCATGATGCATGGATGCTTTTTAGGTGTTATAACATCGATACTTTTCTACCTTGCAATCCTCGGTGACATATTGGACGGAAAGATATTTCCCGAACTATCCCTATGTCCCGTTGAATGCAAGGCAACAGTAAAGGACAATGCATTATCAGTAATCTGGGCTATAGCATCCGGGTTCACTGGGGGACGGTGGCTCGAAGGGCTCGTCAAGCGCATGGACAGCTCCACACACGCATCGCAAAGGGACGCCGCATAGATGTCTTGGGCATTGGATGGGGTGCCTACCAGGGCTTCGATGCGGACCGCGAGACGCACGGCATCGAGCAGGGCGCCACACGGCCACTTGCCGTACAGCGGCAGCATACGCTATCGTGGCCTCCCCATCACCGCCCCCGAAGCTTATCGTCGATAATGGCCTCCCATGACCAACTACGGGTATGAACTCATAATGGACCTGTCAGGCTGCAATAATAGCCTGTTCACCAGATCACATTTAGATCGGTACTTTACGGAACTGTGTGAACTGATCGACATGGAGAAATGCGAAGTCCATTTTTGGGATGATTTGTATGTCGATCCCAGTGAACACCAGACAGAACCGCACACGAAGGGTACTTCTGCCGTATGTTTTATACTGACGAGTTCTATAGTCATACATACTCTCGACATTCTCGAGTGCGTCTATGTCAACATATTTTCATGCAAGAGTTTCGATATTCAGAAGGCATTGGAATTTACCGTGAATGCGTTCGAAGCATCCGACTGCACTCATCACGCGATCACCAGACGATAAAACAGTGGGGTCGGACATGAAGATCACGGAGCATGAATTTGGTATTGGCTGTCCGCAGCCGGGAACTGCTCTCTTGGAACATGTCTCAGACATGTGCCGAAAGACGTTCGGTGACAGCCATCATGTCGTCAGATTCATCGTAACCAAATCATCTCCAGAAACCTGGGCATGTGAAGTCGCCTTGGCGGAGGATGTCGGAAGCGATAATAGATTCGAATCGATCTTCAACTTTCGAAAGAGGTCAGTCAAGCCGTCAGACCAGTTCTCGGCCGT
>JAJECZ010000137.1 GCA_022821735.1 Alphaproteobacteria bacterium
CTGGCGGGTCTACGGGCGCGAGGGCAGCCCCTGCCCCTGCGGGCGCAAGGGCGCCACCGTCCGGCGCAGCGTCCAGTCGGGCCGGTCCACCTTCTTCTGCCCGGTCTGCCAGAAATAGCCCGGCGGGCCCCGAGACCGTGACCGACCTTCCCGCGCACGCCTCCACCGTCGTCATCGGCGGCGGTATCATGGGCTGCTCCACGCTCTACCACCTGGCCGGGATGGGCGTCGGCGACGCGATCCTGCTGGAGCGGGACAAGCTCGCCTCCGGCACGACATGGCATTCGGCGGCGCAGGTCCGCGCGCTCCGCCATTCGCGCAACCTGACGCGCATGATCCGCTATTCCATCGACCTCTATTCCCGGCTGGAGCGGGAAACCGGCCAGAGCACCGGCTGGATCGGCAAGGGCTCGCTGTCCATTGCCACGACGCCGGACCGGCTGGTCCACATCCGCCGGCAGGAGGCGCTCGCCCATGCCTTCGGCGTGGAAGCGGAGTCGATAAGCCCCGGCGAGGCGAAGGAGCGCTGGCCGCTCATGAACACCGACGACGTGCTGGGGGCGGTCTGGTCGCCGGGCGACGGGCGGGTCGGCCCGTCGGACGTCTCGGCGGCGCTGGCCAGAGGGGCGCGGGCGCGCGGGACCCGGCTGTTCGAGGATGTGCGCGTGACCGGCATCCTCACCGGAAACGGGCGGGTGCGCGGCGTCGAGACGAGCGCGGGCACCGTCATGTGCGACGCCATTGCGGTCTGCGCGGGCCTCTGGTCGCGCGAGGTCGCCGCGATGGCCGGGGCGCGGGCGCCGCTGCTCGCCTGCGAGCATTTCTACCTGCTGACCGGGCCGGTGGACGGCATCTCCGGCAATATGCCCACGCTCTCCGACCATGACGGCCGCCTCTATATCCGGGACGACAGCGGCGGCCTGCTGATCGGCTGCTTCGAGCCGATGGGGAAACCGATACCGCCCGGCGCGCTCGGCGAGAATTTCGCCTTCGGCCTCCTGCCCGAGGACTGGGACCATTTCGAGCCGATGATGATGAACGCGCTGCACCGCCTGCCGGTCCTGGAGACCGCCGAGGCGCGGATGCTGTTGAACGGGCCGGAGAGCTTCACCCCGGACGGCATGTTCATGCTGGGCGAGACGGCGGAGACGCGGGGCCTGTTCCTCGGCTGCGGCATGAACTCGGTCGGCGTCGCCTCCGCCGGCGGCGCGGGCATGAATCTCGCCCACTGCATCGTCCACGGCCATACCGCCTACGACCTCTCGGAAGCCGACGCTATGCGCTTTGCGCCGGTCTTCGACAGGGTCGAGCACCTGATGGCCCGCGCGCCGGAAGTGCTGGGCGCCCATTACGAGATCGCCTATCCCGGCCGAGAGTTCGCTGCCGCGCGCGACCTGCGCCGTCTGCCGCTCGACGCCGAGCACCGCGCCGCCGGGGCGCATATGGGGCAGTTCTATGGCTGGGAGCGGCCGCTCTGGTTCGGCAAGACCGCCGAGCCCGCGCTCAGCTTCGACCGGCCGGACTGGTTCGAGGCGGTAGGGCGCGAGGTTGCGGCGGCCCACGAGCGCGCCGCCGTCTTCGACCTCAGCCCCTTCGGCAAGATCGAGGTGGAGGGACCGGGAGCGGAGGCCTTCCTGCAGCATGTCTGCGCCTCGGACATGGCGCGGGAGCCCGGCGCGGCGATCTACACGGCAGTCCTCAACGCGCGCGGGACGTATGAGAGCGACCTGACCGCACAGCGGCTTTCGGCGGACCGTTACCGGCTCTGCACCGGCGCGGCGGCCATAGCGCGGGACCTCGCCTGGTTCCAGCGCCATGCCGAGGGTTTCGACATCACACTCCGGGACGTGACGGACGACCATGCGGTGCTGGGCCTGATGGGCCCCGACAGCGCCCGGATCGCGGAGGCGCTGGGTGCGCCGGAACTGAACGCGCTCGGCTATTTCCGGCATGCGGTCGCAAACCTCGCCGGGCGGCGGGTGCGGGCCGCGCGCCTCTCCTATGTGGGCGAGGCCGGATGGGAGCTGACCTGCCGTGTTGAAGACACATCCGCCATCTACGCCGCGCTCATGGGGGCCGGCGCCGCTCCGGCCGGCCTCCACGCGCAGACTTCGATGCGGATCGAGAAGGGCTTCGCGGCGATGGGCCACGAGCTCGACGGCGATATCGGCCCCGTCGAGGCGGGGCTCGACCGACTGTGCTCGCGGAGGAAGAGCTTCATCGGCTCGAACGCACTCGCCGAACGGCGGAAGACGGGGCGGCGGACCCTGGCCACGATCGTGCTCGACGACCCGGATGCCGTGCCGCTCGGCCACGAGCCGGTCCGCTTCGACGGACGCATAGTGGGGCAGACGACCTCCGCGGCGTTCGGCTACCGTATCGGCCGTCCGCTGGCGCTCGCCCATGTCTCCGGGGCGCCCGACGGTGCGGAAGTCGAGGTCGATATCGCCGGGGACCGCCGTCCCGGCCGCCTGCGCTTCGCACCCGCCTTCGACCCCGAGGGCCGCCGGATGCGCGGCTCCGGCGGGTAGGCGGCGAAGGCTTGCAACGGAGGCCCGCCGGACATACCGTTTTCCCGGCTGCGACAGGCTTTGCCGCAGGGTGCGGCCGATGTGCGAGGGAGGGGCGGCGAATCAGCCATGACGACGATGTCCGGGCACTGTTGGCCATGAGGTCCGCGCTGATCCTCGTCCTGTGCCTGTTCGCTCCGGGCATACAGGCCGGCGAGCGCTACGTGCCGGGCTTCGAGGCCCTGCCGCTGATGGCGGGGCTGGAGGTGGAGCCCGGATCGGCGATGGCGTTCGACAAGCCGGGCGGGCGCATCGTCGAGGCGGCGGCGACCGGGAACGTGCCGGAAGCGCGTATTCGCAGCTGGTACGCGGAGGCGCTGCCGCAGCTCGGCTGGCAGCCGGCGGGAGAGGACCTGTTCCGCCGCGAGGGCGAGATGCTGTCGCTCGCCGTCACAGCGGAAGGGAGCAGCGCGCGCGTCGCCTTCCGCCTCTATCCGCAGTAGCGCCGCTCCGCCTTATCGCGGCCAGTCGCGGATGGCGAGGAGGCCGGCATCGACCGGCAGCATCACGCCGGTGATCCAGCGCGCCTCGTCGCTGGTGAGATAGACCGCCGCCCAGCCGATGTCCCAGCCGGTGCCTTCCGTGGCGAGCGGCACCATCGCCGCCCGCCGCGCGCGGGCTTCCGGGCCTTGGTGGGCGACCATCGGCGTGAAGATCGTGCCGACGATGATGCAATTGCAGCGGATCGCGTCCTTCGCATAGTCGGTCGCGAGCGACATGGTGAGGCCGTGCAGCCCCGCCTTGGCCGAGGCGTAGGCGACGGAGCCGGTGCTGCTCAGCAGGCCGCGCGCGCCGACCACGGAGGAGATGTTCAGGATCGACCCCCCGCCCGCGCGCTGCATGGCGGGGATGCAGGCCCGCGAGCAGAGCATGGCGGAGGTGAGGTTGACCGCGATGGTCGCATCCCACCCCTCGCGGCCGATCTCCATGACCGCGCCCTGTTGCCGCGAGCCCCCCACATTGTTCACGAGCGCGTCGATGCGCCCGAAATGCGCTTCGGCCGCCTCCGCCATCGCATTGGCGTCGGCTTCCTCGGTCACGTCGCCCGCGAACACGAACGCCTCGCCGCCCTCGGCGCGGATTTCCTCCGCCAGCCCCTCGGCGCGTTCGGCCGAGCGGTTGACCAGCACCACCTTCGCTCCCTCGCGCGCCGAGAGAACCGCGATCGCCTTGCCGGTGCCGACGCCCTCGCCGCGCGAGGCCGCTCCCGTGACCACAACGGTCTTGCCGTCGAGCCGTCCGCCCATCCGGTTCGTCTCCCGGTTCAGTAGCCGAGCGCGAGGCCGTCTTTGCGCGGGTCGGAGCCCGCCACAAGCGTGCCCGAGTCGCGGTCGATCCAGATCGCCTGGCCGCCGCCATGCGGCCGGTTTGCGGGCGCGAGGTCGTGGCCCCGGCGGCGAAGCTCCGCGCAGGCGGCTTCCGGGATGCCGCGCTCGACCTCCACCCGGCCGTCATAGGCAAACAGGCGCGG
>JAJECZ010000515.1 GCA_022821735.1 Alphaproteobacteria bacterium
GAAGCCCGGATCGACGCGGTGCGCATGGTGGGCCGCAGCACGCTCGTCCATCTCACGCTCGCCGCGGCCGCACGGGGCGTTTACGGTCCCGCCGCTCCGGAGGGCATCCATCTCCACGTCCGGTCCCCCGGCCGCATCGACGCCGGTGAGGGCGAGGTCAGGCAGCTTTCGCTGGACGGCGAGCAGGTCTTCGTCTTTCCTCGCGATTGAGCCGCGTTGCGGGCGGCGCGCGCTTCTGCGATAAGGGCGCCCAGCAGCAGGAGGCACAGCATATGAGCATCGGTCCCTGGCAAGTCATCATCGTCCTGGTGATCATCCTGATCCTGTTCGGCGCCGGGAAGCTGCCGCGGGTGATGGGCGATCTCGCCAAGGGCGTGAAGAACTTCAAGAAAGGCTTGAACGAGGAAGACCGCGAGGCGGCCATCGAGTCCAAGCCGGCGGAGACCGTCGCCGCCGCCGAAAGCGAAAAAGACACCGCAGCCCGCACCTGACGCCGGGGAGGGCCGGCAACGCGCCATGCTCGATATCGGCTGGACGGAAATGTTGATGATCGCGGTGATCGCGATCGTCGTCATCGGCCCTCGCGACCTGCCGAAGATGCTGAAGACCGTCGGGGGCTGGGTGCGCAAGGCGCGTTCGACCGTGCGCGAACTCCAGACCGGCATTGAGGACATGGCGCGGGAAGCCGAGCTCGACGAGGTGAAGAAGTCCGTCGAGAGCGCGACCCGCGTAGACGACTGGCTCGATGACAAGGCCGTCGTCAAACCGCCGGTAAGCCCGTCTCCGCCCGCCGCAGCCTCGCCACAGCCTTCCGCGACGGCGTCGGCGGCCGCTGCTGAGTCCGGCAAGCCGGCGAAGCTCTGGTGAACCAGGGGGCGGAAGAAGACAAAGAAGCCCCGCTGCTCGACCACATCATCGAGCTGCGCAATCGGCTGGTCTATTCCGTCATCGCCCTCCTGGTGGGGTTCATCCTCTGCGTCTCGGTCGCAAGCTACATCTTCGAGTTCCTGACCGCGCCGCTTGCCCGCGCGCTCGGCGACGAGGCCGGGCGGCGGATGATCTTCACCGCGCTCTACGAGCCCTTCTTCGTCTATATCAAGATCGGCATTTATGCCGGGCTGTTCATCTCCTTCCCGGTGATCTCAAACCAGCTCTGGCGCTTCGTTGCGCCCGGCCTCTACCGGCGCGAGAAACAGGCCTTCCTGCCCTATCTCGTGGCAACGCCGGTGCTGTTCTTCGCCGGCGGGGCGATGGTCTATTACGCGGTCATGCCGCTCGCCTGGGAGTTCTTCCTGACCTTCGAGACCCCCGGCGCGCCGGGAGCGGAGGGCGAGACCGGCACCCTGCCGATCCAGCTCGAGGCCAAGGTCTCGGAATATCTCTCACTGGTCATCAAGCTGATGTTCGCCTTCGGGCTCTTCTTCCAGATGCCGGTCGGCATCACCCTGGTCGCCCGCGCCGGCATCGTCTCGGCCGACCAGCTGGCGCGCGGGCGGAAATACGCCGTCGTGGTCGTGTTCCTGACAGCGGCGGTGCTGACCCCGCCAGACATCATCAGCCAGGTCGGCCTCGCGCTGCCGGGGCTCGTGCTCTACGAAGTCTCGATCGTGCTCGCACGCAGAATCGAGCGCCGCCGGGCCCGCGCGGAGGCAGAAGCGGACGCGGAAGAGGAAGCCGAGGCCGAAGGTTGAGATGACGCTCGGCTTCGCGCTGATGGGCACTGACGGGCGCGCGCGGCGCGGACGGCTGGACACCGCGCACGGCACGGTCGAGACACCTGCGTTCATGCCGGTCGGCACGGCCGCCACCGTGAAGGCGCTCACGCCCGGCATGGTGGCGGAAACCGGCGCGCAGATGGTGCTCGCCAACACCTACCACCTCATGCTCCGCCCCGGCGCGGAACGGGTCGCCCGCCTCGGCGGACTGCACGCCTTCATGCGCTGGCCGGGGCCCATCCTGACCGATTCCGGCGGCTACCAGGCCATGTCGCTCGGCGACCTCGCCAAAGTCGGGGAGGACGGGGTGCGCTTCCGCAGCCATATTGACGGCGCGCGCCTCGAACTTACGCCCGAGCGCGCGGTCGAAGCGCAATATCTGCTGGACAGCAATGTGACCATGGCGCTCGACGAATGCACGCCCTGGCCGATCGACAAGGCGGGCGCCGCCGCCTCCATGCGCCGGTCGATGCGCTGGGCGGAGCGCTGCCGGGCGGCCTTCCGCGACCGGGCGGGCTACGGCCTGTTCGGCATCGTCCAGGGCGGCGTGCACGGCGACCTGCGCGCGGAGTCCGCCGAAACGCTGGTGGGGCTGGGTTTCGACGGCTATGCGGTCGGCGGCCTCGCCGTGGGCGAGGGGCAGGCGGCCATGTTCAAGGTGCTCGACACGGTCCCCGATGCGCTGCCGGCGGACCGGCCGCGCTATCTCATGGGCGTCGGCAAGCCGGGCGACATCGCGGGCGCGGTGGCGCGCGGCATCGACATGTTCGACTGCGTGCTGCCGACGCGGTCCGGGCGCACCGCGCAGGCCTGGACCTGGGACGGGCCGCTCAACCTGCGCAACGCCCGCCACGCCGAAGACCCCGCGCCGCTGGACCCAAGCGTCGATTGCCCGGCGAGCCGCGAGTTCAGCCGCGCCTATCTGCACCATCTCGTGAAGTCCCGCGAGATGCTGGGCGCGACCCTGCTGAGCTGGCACAACACCGCCTTCTACCAGGCCCTGATGGCCGAAATCCGCAGCGCCATCGAACAGAACCGCTTCGAGGAATGGCGTTGCGGTTTCGAGAGCAGGCAAGCCGGAGGAGACCGCTGATGCCGTGTCGGAGAGCCCTCCTGGCGACCGCGCTGCTGCTCCTGCTGGCCGGTGCCCAGGCGCCGCCTGCGCAAGCTCTGCCCGCCGAGACGCTGGAGTCGGTCGTTTCGGTGCTGCCCGTCTGGCCGGGGCGGCCTCAGGGCGGCGCGGGCGGACGCCCCGGCGTCGCTCCCGAAGGCAGCGGCGTGGTCCTGAAGCCCGGCCTCATCGCGACGGCATGGCATGCGGTCGAGCCCGCCCGGCGGATCGACGTGCGCCTGTCCGACGGACGCATCCTGCCGGCCAGACTGGTTGCCAAGGACGCCGCGAGCGACATCGCCTTGTTGCGTGTGGATGCCAGGCTCCGGCCCATCGGAACTGCGCCCGCCCCGCAGCTGGCGGAGCCGGTATGCGCCATCGCCAATGCCTACGGCCTCGGCCTTTCCGTGACATGCGGCGTGATCTCCGCGCTGAACGTGACCGGTGCGGGCTTCAACGCGGTAGAGGATTTCGTCCAGACCGACGCGGCCGCCAATCCGGGCAGTTCCGGCGGCGCGCTGGTCGACCGGGAGGGCCGCCTCGTCGGCATGATGTCGGCGATCTTCGCCTCCTCCGACGGCGACACCAACATCGGCATCAATTTCGCTGTTTCGACCGAGCTGCTCATGCGCGTCGTCGAGGCGCTGCTTGCCGAGGGCAAGGTTGCATATCCCTCGCCGGGCTGGAGGCTGGAGGCCGCCGGGCGCGATCGGCTGGCGAGCGTCGCTGCGCCGATGGTCGGCGCGGTTAGCGAAGGCGGTCGGGCAGATGCGGCCGGCATCCGGCCCGGCGACAGGGTCCTGAAGATCGGCCAGCGCCGGGTGCGCACGCCGCGCGATGCGATTGCGGCATTCGCGGTCATACGCGATCCCGGCGCGCCGGTGGACGTCGCATTGCTGCGCGGCGGCCGGCAGAGGGTTGTCCCGCTCTCCTTCGATGCCGCGCCGGAGGCAGAAGAGGCGCCGGATAAGCCGGAGGCGCTGGCGGACTGTCCCCATCCGGCGCCGGTCTGCCTCGTCCGGCAGGCGGTCTTCCCGGTCTCCGGCTTCGACCCGGCCGCAAGCGCAACGCGGATCGGTCCCGCCCTGCTCGTAACCAACCGCCATGTCGTGGCGGACCGACCGGATGCGGTCGTCCACACGCCCGATGGGCCGAGGGAGGCGAGGGTGGTCCCCTCCGCCTATGCCGGCGACTTGGCGCTTCTGGAGGTCCCAGGGCTGCCCTCGGACGGGTTCGCCCCCGACCTCGAAGGCGAAGTCCTGGGCGATGGCGACTTCTACGTCGTCGGCGTCGATATAGCCCGGAAGGAGGTGCGCGTCTTCGAGCCCGGCGGGCTGATCGCGGAGCCTGCGGAGGGCACGGCGCTGGGGCGGCTGCACATTCGCGCGCGCATGCAACCCGGCGTCAGCGGCGGCGCGCTGGTGGACGAAGCCGGCAATCTGGCGGGGATTGCCGTCGGCGGAGGAGACGGGCGGTTCGAGGCGATGCCGCTGGAAGGCGTTCGCGCGCTCCTGTCATTGCGCACGGACCCCAAGGCTGCCGAGGTCACGCGCCGGCTGGGAGCGGCCTTCTCGGCCTGTGCGGCCGGGATC
>JAJECZ010000043.1 GCA_022821735.1 Alphaproteobacteria bacterium
GCGGCCCGGCATTTCGGGCTGGCGGACAGCAGCGTCCGCAACTGGGTGAAGCGCTTTCGCGAGCGCGGCCATGTGCGGCCCGACCCGATGGGCGGCGGCGTCTCCCGGGTCGAGCCGGAGCGGGAGCGCATTTTCAGCATCCTGAAGGTGCGGCCGGCGATTTCCGTCCGGGGGCTTTGCGATGCGCTCGCCGCCGAGGGGCTGTCCTTCGGCCGGTCCACCATACAGCAGTTCCTGAAGCGCCACGGCATGGAGCGCCCCCGCCGTCTCGCCCGCCTCCGCGCCCGCCGAAAGCGGTGGACGGAGCGGTAGCCGGGGACGCGCCGCCCTTGCCCGCGCTCCGGCGGGAACCATGTCCGCACCGTCCGCACTCCTCGCCTCATCCTGAGCGCCGACCGGAGCGCCTGCCCTTGACTCCGGCCCGCCATGCGGCGGTTAATCGCAGCGGGCGGCGTTGGACGCCCCCTGGCAAGCCTTCCCGGAAGACGCCGCGACGGAGCGCGGCCTGGGCCCTCCGTCCGCGCCTGCCGTTCCGGGGCAAGGGGAGGAGGAGAAGAGGATGAACAGGACCATTGCGAGACTCGGGTTCGCCGCCTGCGCATTTCTGGCCGCGATCGGCTTCGGGCCCGCGCAGGCGGAGTTCCCCGAGAAGCCGGTCACGATCGTCGTGCCCTGGCAGGCCGGCAGCAGCCCGGACGTGGCCATGCGCACGCTCGCCTCTCTGGCAAGCGACGATCTCGGCCAGCCCATCGTGGTGCAGAACATCGTCGGCGGCTCCGGGTCGGTCGGCACGCTGGCCGTCAGGAACGCGGAGGCGGACGGCTACACGCTGCTCAACAACTGGGTGGCGCCGCATGTCGTGGCCCGGTTGTTCAACCCCGACATCGGCTACAACGACGAGGATTTCGCGCCGCTCTTCGGCCTGATCGCGCTGCCGTTCACCCTGGCCGTGCGTTCCGACCATCCGGCAACGGATGTGCCGAGCTTCGTCGAATGGGCGAACGCGCAGGACCGTCCGGTGAATGTCGGCATCTGCGCCGCCCTTTCCGTGCCCCGCATGGTGATGGAGGAGTTCCTGCGCACGTCCGGCGTCGAGAGCTACAAGCCCGTGCCCTTCAACGGCTGTATGCCGGACAATGTGAAGGCACTGCTCGACGGCTCGCTCGACGCCACGACGGGCGTGCTGATCGCCGAGAAGATCTTCGGCGGGGCGATCAAGTCGCTGGCCGTCCTGACCGACGACCGCGTTCCCTTCGCCGACCACATCCCGACCGCGAAGGAGCAGGGCGTCGATATCGGCTGGGGCAAGACCTCCCAGGGCTGGGCCGGCATCGTGGCGCCCGCGGGGACGCCGGAAGGCGCCCTGGAGAAACTTCGGGCCGTGCTCGGCAAGCACGTCCAGACGCCCGCCTTCCTCGACAAGATGACCGCCCAGTTCATCCCGATCGAATATAGCGGGCCGGACGAGTTCCGCGCGCTCTGGAGCCGTTCGGCGGAGCTTCTGGAGCCGGCCGTCCAGCGCCTGCTCAAGGAAAAGAAGAACTAGCCGGATACCGAAGAACCGGTGACCGAGCCCCCGGCGCGCACGGACCCCGAGGCGGAGCCGGCCGCGGACTGGCGGACGGACCTCGCTGCAAGCCTTGTGAGCATGGGGCTCGGCGCCTGGCTCTTCTGGCAGACCTTCTCCTTCAACGTCACGGCGTCGGAGCGGGTCGGCGGCGGCATCGACGCGGCCGGTTATCCGCGGCTGCTTGCGGGCCTGACGGTCCTGCTCGGTATCGCGCTTGCCGGGCGGGCGCTGTGGAAATGGCGCAGGGCCCGGCCCGGCCCGGGCGGCGATGCGGCAGGGCAGGGCGGCGGCAGGGTCCGCGCGGCCCTCTCCTTCGCCGTGCTGCTGCTTTACACGCTCCTGCTCGAGCCTTTGGGCTTCCTGGTTGCGACGCCGCTTGCCGTCGGGGCGCTGCTGCGGATCGTCGGCGGCCGCGGCGCGCTGCACGCGGCTGCGGCAGCCATCGCCTTCACGGCCGCGATCTTCGTCTTCTTCCGCTACGGCGTGAACATCGTCCTCCCCGAAGGGCTGCTGAGGGGGATCAGCCCCTGATGGCGGAGGTCGGCGCGCTCCTCGCCGAACTGGGCGGCCTGGTCGGCGTTGCGCAGGCCAGCGCGCTGCTCATCGGCCTCATCCTCGGGATCATCGTGGGCGTCCTGCCCGGGCTGGGCCCGCTGCTCGGGGTCACGCTTGCCATCCCGTTCACCTTCCATATGGACCCGGTATCGAGCATCGCCCTGCTGATCGGCTTCTACCAGGGCGGCTCCTACGGCGGCGCGGTGACCGCCACGGTGCTCGGCATTCCGGGCACGCCGATCGCCGCTGCTACCCTGCTGGACGCCCATCCGATGGCGCTTGCCGGGCGCGCCTCGGAGGCCGTGACGCTCGCGACGCTCGCTTCCTGGATCGGCGGGCTGATCGGCGGCACCGTGCTGCTGCTGACCGCGCCGGCGCTGGCGAAGATCGCGGTCCGTTTCGGCCCGGCGGAGACCTTCGCGCTCGCCGCGCTGGGCCTGACCGCCATCGCCAGCCTGAGCCAGGGCAGCACGCTGAAGGGCCTCCTCTCGGGCCTCTTCGGCCTGATGTGCGCGACCATCGGCACCGACCCGTTCACCGGCATTGCGCGCTTCAATTTCGGACGCACGGAGTTTTCCGGGGGACTTACCTTCGTCGCCCTCCTGGTCGGCCTGTTCGCGATTTCCGAAGTGCTGATGCAGATCGAGCGGACGCTGCGCGGATGGCAGGCGAGCGGACGCATCGGCGTTGCGTTCTCGATGTTCAAGACGGTCTTCACCCGGTTTTTCGGCTATGTCCGGGCGAGCCTGGTCGGCGTCGGCATCGGCATCATTCCCGCCGTCGGCGGCGTCACTTCCGCCTTCCTCGCCTACAAGCTCGCGCGGGATTTCTCGAAGGAGCCCGAACGGTTCGGCAAGGGCGCGCCCGAGGGCGTCATTGCGAGCGAGGCCGCCAACTCGGCGACGACCGGCGGCGCGCTCATTCCCATGCTGGCGCTCGGCATCCCGGGCGATCCCATCGTGGCCGTGATGATGGGCGGGCTGCTTATCCACGGCGTGACGCCCGGCCCGATGCTGTTCTTCACAAATCTGGAGGTGCTGAACGGCATCTTCGCGACCTTCCTGATCGGCGCGCTGCTGCTGCTGCCGCTCGGCCTCGCCCTGCTGCCGCTGTTCATCCGCGTGCTCAGGGTGCCGCTCGACTACATGCTCGCCGGGGTGCTGCTGCTGGCCATCTTCGGCACTTTCGCGGTCCAGCGGCAGACGCTCGACCTCTGGATCATGTGGCTGTTCGGGATCGTCGGCTACGCGATGCGCAAGGCGGGCTTCCCGCTGGCCCCGCTCGTGATCGGTTTCGTCCTCGGTCCCATCGTGGAGGTCAATCTGCGCCGCGCCGCGACGCTCGCCAGCTCCGACATGGCGGGCTATTTCCTCGGCCGTCCCATCGCACTGGGCATACTGGTCCTGGCGCTGCTGGCGCTCGCCTTCCCGGTATTGCGGGCATTGTGGCAACGCCGGGCCGCGGCAGGCTGAACCGGCGCCCGGCAGGGCGTGAACGCAGGAAAGGAAGCGACATGGAATTCGGACTGGTGATGCCGCAGCACGGCGCCTTCGCCAACCGCGCAAGCCTGGAGCGGATGGCCCTCGCGGCGGAAGAGGCGGGCTTCGCCTCCATCTGGGCCATCGACCACATCATCATTCCGCGTCCGTTCGTCGAGCGGTTCTCCGACAGGGTTTACGGCCTGTTCAGCACGCTCGGCTTCCTCGCCGGCATCACCAGCCGGGTGAAGCTCGGCACGACGGTCATCGTGCTCCCCTACCGCCATCCCGTGACGCTCGCCAAGGAAATGGCGAGCGTGGACGACCTTTCCGGCGGGCGCACGATTTTCGGCGTGGCCTTCGGGTGGATCAGGGAGGAATACGAGGCGCTCGACATCCCCTTCGCCCGGCGCGGGGCGAGAGCGGACGAGATGCTGCGCATCCTGGACCATTTGTGGTCGGAGGGGCCGAACGGTTTCCGGGGCGAGTTTTACGAGTTCGAAGATTTCGCCTTCGACCCGCCGCCCGCGCAGAAGCCGCGCCCGCCGATATGGATCGGAGGCAACAATGAGCGCGCGCTCCGGCGCGTCGTGCAGTACGGGGATGGATGGCACCCGATCACCTCGGCCCGGAGGCCGGGCTCGGTGCAGTGGACCGTGGACGACCTGCGCCGCCGGCTGAAGCTGCTCGACCGGATGGCCGAAGAGGCGGGCCGGGACCCCGCCAGCATCGCGCGCTCGCTGCATGCGACGCTCGCCTTTGACATCGACGCGACGGCCTTCCTCGGAGACGGCTACGCCTTCACCGGCAGCCGCGACGACATACGCCGCAAGCTGGACACGGCGCGGGACATGGGGCTGGAGCACATCGCGCTCAATCCCTGGTACACGATTCCCGGCCGCATCCACGAGCCGACCGTCGATACGGCGATGGCGACGGTGGAACGCTTCGTCGCGGAAGTAATGGGCGACTACGCCGGCTAGGCGTTTCGCCGCGCGGCCGGTGTTATGCTGGCGGCCCCGACCCTGAACCGAACGAGGCGTTGTGCCGGAACCAGCTGCGAGATGCCGGGTCGCCGTCGATATCGGCGGCACCTTCACCGATTTCTGCGTCTTCGACGAGGCGACCGGCGCGTTGCGCACGCTGAAGATCCTCTCGACGCCGGAGTCTCCCGGCGCGGAAGTCATGCAGGGCATCG
>JAJECZ010000304.1 GCA_022821735.1 Alphaproteobacteria bacterium
CGCGAGCCGCAGGGCGCACTTCGCCTGTGCGTCGAATCGGGGTCGTTCCGCGCCGGGACGGCGCGAAGGGAGGCGGTCCGCGCGGACTTCGCCTCCCTCGAACCCATCATACCACAATTTTCTGGAGGTCAAGCCCTATTCACGGATTTATTTCAAAATATAAGAACAAACGGTTTTGCCCTCGCGGACCGAACCTTCAGCCGGTGACCAGGATGAGGATGCCGGCGACGACGAGGAGGATGCCGGCGATTTCGGGGCGGGAGCTGCGTTCCTTGAAGATGAGGATGCCGGCGGCGAAGGTGAACACCAGTTCGATCTGGCCGAGCGCGCGGACATAGGCGACGTTCTGGAGCGTCATGGCGGTGAACCAGCCGATGGAGGAGAGCGCGCCGGCGAAGCCCGCCAGGCTCGCCCAGCGCCAGGACCTGAGCACGGCGGCGAGTTGTCCGGGCTCGCGCCAGGCCATCCACAGCGCCATGCCGACCGTCTGCGCCAGGATGACGAAGGCGAGCGTGAAGCCGGCCTGCATCAGGAAGCCCGGCCCCGCCCCGGAAGCCGGGTCTCCGAGCGAGAGCGACGCCGCCCGGAAGGTAACCGCGGAGACGCCGAACAGCGTGCCGGAGAAGATGCCGATGAGCGCCGTCCGCTCGGTCCAGCCGAGCCACAGCCTGCGCCAGTCGAGCTCGCTCTTCGCGGTGGAGAGCAGCATGACGCCGATCAGGCTGACGAAGATCGCCACCGCGCCGGCAAGGTCCACGCCGTCGCCGAGGATGACGAGCCCGAAAAGCGCCGCCTGCACCGTCTCCGTCTTGGAATAGGTGGTGCCGACCGCGAAGTCGCGGAAGGAGAACAGCCACACCAGGCAGAAGGTCGCGCCGATCTGCGTGACCCCGCCGACAAGGCCGTAGATGACGAGCGCCGCATTGGGTTCGGGCCAGTCCATGCCCGCGCCGTAATGCAGCCCCAGCACATAGGCGACCAGTACCGGAAACCCGTAGCCGAACCGCGAGAAGGTAGCCCCCGTGTTCGAGAGTGAGCCCTTGAGGTGCTTCTGGACGGCGCTTCGTAGGTTCTGGCAAAAGGCGGCGAAGATCGTGATCGGAATCCAGAGCTCGATCAACTGGCGAGAGCCTCCGTAATCCGGTCACGCAACATGCCGAGGCGGTCTCCGCCCCAGAACAATTCTTCCCTGAAGAGGTAGCTCGGCACGCCGAACACGCCGGCCTCCTCCGCCTCGCGCTGGTTGGCGTCGTGGCGCTGCCGGCCCTCGTTTTCCGCCCATTCGGCGAAATCGGCGGCGGGCGCGCCCGCTTCCTCCAGCACCGAGGCGATGACGGCCGGGTCCTCGATTTCCAGTTCGCGCTTCCAGAAGCGCTCGAACACGCGGTCGATATAGGGCTCGAACCGCCCGTGGTCCTGCGCGCGCAACATGCCGATATGGGCGACGGAGCTGTCGAAGATCTTCTGCGGGCCGCGCACGGTCAGCCCGACCTGGTTCGCGAGCCGCCTTGCGTCCATGTAGCTGTAGAGCACGCGGCGCCACTGGTGCGGATTGCGCGTCTCCACCGCGCCCAGGAAATCCGGGATCTCCAGCGTGTAGGGCTTCCAGACCGGCGCGATGCCGAATTCCGCCGCGAGTTTCCGCGTCGGGCCGATGGCCAGATAGGCATAGGGGCTCTTGACGTCGATATAGACGGTAAGTTCGGGGGCGGCGGTCATGGCTCCAACGGTCCGTCGTCCTTGAACACGGCGCGGTTTGCGAACAGACTGCCGCCGCTTGGGAGAGGGGCGGAAAATGGCACGCGCAGTGCGGATTGTCGAACCGGCGGATGGCGGATGAGGGGCCCGCGCGAGCGTGCGCCGATGGACCCGGAGATGCGGGCCTTCCTCGACGCGACGACGGACACCGCGACGCGGGAGCTGGACCCGCTGGAGACGCCGCTGCCGGAGATGCGCCGGGCGATGGAGGCCGGGCGCATCGGCTATGCCGCAGGCGGGCCGGCCATGCGCGAGGCCGTCGACCGGGCGCTGGAGGGGCCGGGGCGGCTCGTTCTCGCGCGCTTCAACATGCCGGAGGCCGACGGGCCTCTGCCGGCCTTCGTGCTGCTGCACGGCGGCGGCTGGACCTGGAACACGATCTATACCGGCGACCGCACGGCGCGCGAATATGCCGCCCGCGCGGGCGCGGCCGTCATCGCGCCCGACTATTCGCTCTCCCCGGAATACAAGTTCCCGCAGGCGCTGCACGAGTGCGTGGCGGCGCTCAGGGCGGTGCGCGCCCGCGCCGGGGAATGGGGCATCGACCCGGACAGGATCGCCGTCGGCGGGGATTCGGCCGGCGGCAACCTCGCGCTGGCCGCGGCACTCATGCTGCGCGACGAGGGCGAGGACTGGCTCCGAGGCGCGCTGCTGAACTATGGCGTGTTCGACAGCGACTTCACCCGCGAGAGCTACGGGCTCTACGGCGGCGGGGACCTCTATCTCTCGAGCCGGCTGATGCGCTTCTTCTGGAACAACTATGTGCGCTCGCCGGACCAGATGACCCATCCGCTGGCCGCGCCGCTGCGCGCCGACCTCGCCGGCCTGCCGCCGCTGCGCATCGCCGTGGCGGAGCTGGACGTGCTGGCGGACGAGAGCTTGGCGCTCGCCGAAAAGGCGAAACATGCCGGGGTGGACACCGAATATGCGCTCTATGAGGGCGTCACCCACGGATTCCTGAGGGCCGCCGCCTCGGTCGCAAAGGCGGAGCGCTGCCTCGCCGACGGCGCCCTCTGGCTGAAACGAATCCTCGCCTGAACCCGGAGCATGGAACCGATGCCGGACGAACGACTTTCCTACTACTTCACCATGGCCTCGCCCTGGACATATCTCGGCCATGACGAGGCCATGGCGCTCTGCCGCAAGCACGGCGTCGCCGTGGATATCCTGCCGGTGGACCTCGCCGATGTGTTCTCGACCTCCGGCGGGCTGCCGCTGCCGCAGCGCGCCCCGCAGCGCCGGGCCTACCGGCTGGTCGAACTGCAGCGCTGGCGGGCGCGGCGCGGCGCGGACCTCAACGTCCATCCGAAGCATTTCCCGGCCCCGGCGGACCGGGCCAACTGCATGGCGGTGGCGGCCGTCATGGGCGGGCTCGACGCGGCGGCGCTGGCGCGCGCGCTGATGCGCGGCGTGTGGGCCGAGGACCGCAATATCGGCGACGACGCGGACCTCGCGGCCATCGCCGATGCGGCCGGCTTCGACGGGGCAGGCCTGCTCGCGGAAGCCGGCAGCGATGCGGTGCAGGAGCGCTACCGGGCGCAGACGGAGCAGGCCAAGGCCGCCGGCGTGTTCGGCGCGCCGACCTATGTGTGGCGCGGGGAGCCGTTCTGGGGCCAGGACCGGCTGGATTTCCTCGCCCGGGCGCTGGCGGGCGAAACCGAGCCGATCGCGCTCCCCGAGGAGGCGTGAAGGCCCATGGCCGGGAAGACCGTCGACTATTTCTTCTGCATGAACTCGCCCTGGGTCTATCTCAGCCAGTGCCGGCTTGAGGAGATCGCCGAAAGGCAGGGCGCCAGCATCGCCTACCACCCGGTGGACCTCCGGGAGATGATGCTCCGGCTGATCGGCATGGACGATCCGCCCGAGCGCTCCGAGCTGCACCGGGCTTACGGCAAGCGGGACATGGAGCGCTGGGCGGCATTCTACGGTCTGCCGATCTCGGACGAGCCCCGCTACTACCCCGTCTCGCAGCATCTGGCGGCGCGGGTGGTGGTGGCCGCCGACCGGTTCGGCGCCGATGTTGCCCCGCTGGTGCTGGCGCTGCCGCGCGCCGTCTGGGCCGAGGACCGGGACATCGCCGACAAGGCGGTGCTGACCGCCATCTGCGAGGAATGCGGCCTGCCCGGCGACATCCTGCTGCGCGCGGCCGACGATACCGAGACGCTGGAACGCTTCGGCGCCAACACCGACGAGGCGCTCGCGCGCGGCGTGTTCGGCATTCCGAGCTATGTCGTCGACGGCGAAATCTTCTGGGGCCAGGACCGGCTGGACTTCGTCGAGCGCGCACTCGCCGCGTGAGGCTCCGTCACGGGGGCGATCTGGGCCATGCCCGCGCCGCCTTCGGCGAGCCGGAAGGCGGGTGGATCGACCTGTCGACCGGCATCAATCCCCGGCCCTGGCCCGCGCCGCCGCTCTCGCCGGACGCGCTGACGCGGCTGCCGTCCGAAGAGGGGCTCGCCGAACTGGCCTCGACCGCTGCGCAGGCATTCGGGGCGAAGCGGGCGCTGCCCGTCGCCGGTGCGCAGGCGGCGATCCAGCACCTGCCGTACCTCCTTCCGCCCGGCGATGTCACGGTCGTCTCGCCGACCTACGGCGAGCACGCCCCGGCATGGGAAGCGGCCGGCCACCGGGTGCGCCGGGTGGCGGAGCCGGAGCCGGCCGATGTGCTGGTCGTCGCCAATCCGAACAATCCCGACGGCCGTTCGTGGCGGCCGGACGCGCTCCTCGCCGTCGATTGCGGCCTGCTGGTGGTGGACGAGTCCTTCGTCGATCCGACGCCCGGGCTTTCGCTTGCGGGGCACGGGCATGTCGTCGTGCTGCGCTCCTTCGGCAAATTTTACGGCCTGCCGGGGCTCCGGCTCGGCTTCGCGCTCGGTCCCGACGGGCTGCTCGACAGGCTGGAGGCCCGGCTCGGCCCCTGGCCCGTCTCCGGCCCCGCGCTCGAAATCGGCGCGCGGGCCTATCGCGACGGGGCCTGGGCCGCGGAAACGCGCATCCGCCTTGAGCGGGCAGCCGCCCGGCTGGACGAGGTGCTGGCAGCGCGCGGCTTCGAGCTGCTCGGCGGCACGCCGCTGTTCCGCTTCGTCGCCGGCGGGGGCGGCGCAGCGCGCTTCGCCCGCCACGGCCTCTGGGTCCGCAGCTTCCCGGACATGCCGGGCCGCTTCCGCATCGGCCTTCCGCCGGACGAAGCCGCCTGGGCGCGGCTTGCACGGGTATGAGCCGGCAGGCCGGCTACGGCGAGAAGGACACGATGTCTCCGTGTCTCCTTTCGGTTCCACTCCGTTCCGTTCTCTCCGCCGCCTGCCTGCGGCGGAACCCTGTTTCGCGCGCGCGAGGCAGCGGACGCACGTCTCCCGTCCGTTTCTCAGGGGTTTTCGGGAATGGCGCCGCCCGGCCGCGCGACACCGGAGCGAGCAACCCGCGGATGCCGCTCCCTCCTGCCTTTCGGCGGACAGCGGGCAAACGCGCCCGGTCAGCCAGGACCCTCCAGCCAGTTCCGGGCGGGGCCGGGCGGAACCCGCGCCCTTGCTGCCTGCTCGAAAGCATGGGCATAGCCGATCAGCGGCCCGTCCCGCCAGGCGGCGGCGATGAAGGACAGGCCGACCGGCAGGCCGGCGACGTAGCCGGCGGGCACCGTGACGCTCGGACAGCCGGAGACGGCTGCAAGGCACGAGCTGCCGCCGAGGCGGTTGTCGCCGTTCACGAGGTCGATGGCCCAGGGTACCGCCGAGGTGGGCGCGACCAGCGCGTCGAGCGCAAACGTGTCGATGGCCCGGTCGATGCCCTCATTGCGGGTCAGGCGGCGGCATTCGGCGAGCGCCTTCCTGTAGGTGTCGCTACCCGTGCCCCCGGTCTTCTCCGACGCGATCAGCAGTTCCTGTCCGAACCAGGGCATGACGCGTTCGGCATGCTCGATGTTGAATGCAATCAGCTCGGCGAGGGAGTGGACCGGGCACTCGGGGCCGAGAGCCGAGAGCCAGGCATTCAGCCCGGTCCTGAACTCGGTCCGCATCACGACGGTTTCATGCGGGCGGATATCGTCGCGCGACGGCATCGGGACCTCGTCGACAAGGACCGCGCCCGCATCTTCCAGGACTTCCAGGGCCCGGCCGAAAACCCTGTCGACGGTCTCATGGAACCCTGCATAGGACCGCACGACACCGATCCTGGCGCCCCGCAGCGCGCCGGAGTCCAGAAACTCCGTAAAGTCGGCGTCCTGCGCGGGCCGGCTTGCCCGGTCGTCCGGGTCCGGACCTGAAATTGCGCCGAGCAGGATCGCCGCGTCAGCCACCGTGCGCGCCATCGGACCCGCCGTGTCCTGGCTCGCCGCAATTGGAATGATCCCCGTCCGGGAGACCAGGCCGAGGGTCGGCTTGATGCCGACGACGGAATTCATCGCCGACGGCCCGACGATGGAGCCGTCGGTCTCGGTGCCGATGGCGGCCGGCGCGAAGTCGCGCGCGACGGCGACACCGGAGCCCGAGCTCGAACCGCCGGGCGTGCGGTCGGTGGCATAGGCGTTCCGAACCTGGCCGCCGCGGCTCGACCAGCCGCTCGATGACCGCGTGGAGCGGAAATTCGCCCATTCGCTGAGATTGGTTTTGCCGAGCAGAACGGTGCCGGCTTGCCTGAGGCGCCCTGCGACATGGCTGTCCGCCTTCGCCCGGACGCCGTCTAGGGCGAGCGAGCCGGCCGAGGTCATCATGGCGTCGCCGGTCGCGATATTGTCCTTCAGCAGCACCGGCACGCCGTGCATGAGGCCGCGGACACGCCCGGCGGCCCGCTCGCGGTCGCGCTCCCCGGCGATTTCCAGGGCGTCGGGATTGAGGAAGGCGATGGACCGGAAGGGCCCGTCACAGGCTGCGATCCGCTCCTGGAAGGTCTCGACGAGATCGACCGACTGCAGCGCGCCTGACGCCATCAGGCGGGCGAGATCGGCGATCGAGGCTTCTTTCGGCACGTCCATGGGGAAGGGACTATCCTGCGCTTGCCGTCCCGGCGCAAACTGGTATTGGCTTGAGGCGGCCGGGCGGGCCGGTTCGCATGGAGGCCGGAATGGACGTGAGGTCGTTTGTCCGGGTGCTGCCCAAGGCCGAGCTGCACCTTCATCTGGAGGGCGCGCTCGAGCCGGAATTGATGATGCGCCTGGCCCGCAGGAACGGGGTCGACATCCCGTTCCGCTCGGTGGAGGAGATCCGGGCCGCCTATCGCTTCTCCGAGTTGCAGGACTTCCTGGACATCTACTACCGGGGCATGGACGTGCTGCGCGCCGAAGAGGACTTCTACGACCTCACCACCGCCTATCTGGAGCGCGCGGCCGCCGACGGGGCCGTGCATGTCGAGCTGTTCTTCGATCCCCAGGGACACACCGGGCGCGGCATCCCTTTCGCGACCGCGGCGGACGGCATAC
>JAJECZ010000485.1 GCA_022821735.1 Alphaproteobacteria bacterium
ACGGTCGCGGCGAAACCCAGAGTGCCGGGCGGGGCGGCCAGCAGGGGCGCCAGCTTCCCGGCCATCGTTTCGGCCAGATGCCGGCCGTTAGTGAAGTCCGTGCCCCAATCGACGCGCAGGAAGCCGTCGAGCCGCGCCCTGACACCGCGCGAGAGCGGCCCGAGGCGGTCGCTGTCGAGGCGCAGCGTGCCGGCCGGCACCAGGAATTCCTCGCGCAGATAGGCGAGCGGGTCGCCGGCATCGAGCGTGAGGCAGTCCGCGCGCGTCGTCATGGCGCCCCAAACAGCAATTCGGCCGCGCGCCGGGCCATGCCCGCATTGTCGTGGCCGACCCCGGGCGCGGTGTGCAGCTCCCAGGCGAAGGGCGCTGGCAGGAGGCGCGCCATGTCCTGCCCCGCCGCATAGAAATAGCGGCCGCGCGCCAGGCGGTGCGGACCCTGCGCCATCGCCTCGGGCGACTTCAGCAGCATCGGCGCGTCGGTCACGGTGTCCTCCTCGCCGAGCAGCACGGTCAGCCGGACGGAGAAGGCGGCCGCCAGCGCATCGTCGCCCATCCGGAAGCCCGTGAGGCCGTAAGGGTAGCGTTCCTCCTCGCGCGGCACGGTGTAGGCGCCGGCATTGGCGGCCACCGCAGCCTCGATGCGCGCCTCGGGCTGGAACAGCGCCATGCGGTGAACGAACTGCCCGCCGGCGGAATGGCCGTAGAGGAAATAGCGCTCGGCCTCCGCGCCGCTCCAGGCGCGCGCGGCGTCGAACACGCTCTCGACGACGGCGAAGCTCCAGTCCGCTTGCGGCAGGAAGGCGCGCCGGTCGGGCGTGCGCATGTTGCACACCTCGTATTCGCGCGGGCCGGGGAACTGCTCCCGGTCGAATTCGGGCGCCGCGACCAGGAAGCCGTAGCGTTCGGCATGCTCCGCCCAGACATCCCGGTAGTCCGCGGCATTGCGCCGGTAGCCGTGCAGCACGATCAGCACCGGGTCCGTCGGCCGCCAGGCAACCGGCCGCCAGATATGGGTGCGGACGGCGACATCTCCCTCGGTCGGACGGCGGTGCGGGACAGTGATCTCCGCCGAACTCACCGCCTCGCCTCGGTCATGTCCGTGCCGGAATACACCGCGCCCAGCATGCGCTGCATCGCCTCCGTATGGGCCGCGCAGGCCGCCGCGTCGAGATCGGCGGAAGGCCGGGGCTCCAACTCGAAATGCCCGTAGCGGTCCTCGCCGCGCACCAGCGTCGCGGAGTCGTCCAGCTTAACCTGGCGCACATAGGTCGGGATGTAGCGGACCGCGAGACCGATGCGCCGGTCGGGCAGCCGGTTCGGCTTCGAGCCGTGGACGAGCCGGATATGGTGGAGCGAAAACTCGCCCGCCCGGAGCGGCGCATCGACGGCCAGCGCCTCGTCCACCTCCATCTGGATCTCCTGCCCGCGGGTCAGCAGGTTGTCCTCGGCGTAGCTGTCGGTGTGAGCCATCTGGTCCAACTTGTGCGAGCCCGGCAGGAAGCGCATCGGGCCGCTCTCCAGCGGCGCGTCGGACAGCGCCACCCAGGCGGTGACGACATCGTGGGGATCGAGCCCCCAATAGGTCGAGTCCTGGTGCCAGGACACGAAGGCCGGGTCGCTCGCCTCCTTGATGAAGAAATTGGTGGTCCAGCAAAGCAGGTCCGGCCCCAGCAGATCCTCCGCGGCATCCAGGATGCGCGGGTGGTGGACGATCTCGTCCGCCCAGCGGAACAGCAGGTGGACCTTGTGGCGCATATTGGAGTGGATTGCGTCGCCCGTTCCGGCCTCATAGGCCTCCAGCGCATCGCGGTAGGTCCGCGCCTCGGCGGCGGAGAAGGCCCGCAACGGGAACACATAGCCGTCGCGCGCATAGGCCTCTCTCTGGGCGTCGGTCAGCATCTTGCCCATCGGTATTTCCTTCTGCTGGCGGCTCAGTTGCCGGTAAGGCGCGGCGTCACAGGGCGCCAGGCGCGCCCGCCCGGCGGCCGGTCCGACTTGTCGGCGATGGCCCAGCCGCGCCACGCAACGGTGCGGTCGAGGCCGGTGCCGTGGAGCCAGGAAAGCTCGAATCCGGGGCAATCCGCCGGCCCGTCTCCCGAATCGACCGTCACCAGAAAGGCGTCCTCCGGCACTTCCGGCAGTGTGTGGAGGCCGTCGAACAGGTTGCGCGACCAGTCGATGATGTCCGCCTGCCACTCCCCGAAGCCGCCGCCGCCGGCGCCGCGATAGTTCGGCCGATCGAAGAATTCCGTGCCCGGCACGGTATGCACCGCGAGCCAGGGCGCCGGCCCGTCGTCCACCGCGCGGAAACGCTGCGAGGCCTCGAAGCCCGGCAGGGCCAGCAGCGAGGCCAGTTTGGGCCCGCTGTACCAGTCGGACCACGCCGCCTCGCGCGCGGGGTCCCTGAAGCCGCATTCCACCATGTAAAGCATGGGATGGAGTATAGAAGCGGGCGGCGGGCAGCGGAAGCAGGACCATGGCCGAAGCCGGGATGAGCTGGAGCGAATACTACGCCAAGACGCGGGACCAGCCGCCGCGCCCGACCTTGCTGGAGGCGCTCGCGCGGTTCGGCGGGCGGACGGGGCTCGCCGTCGATCTCGGCATCGGCAGCGGGCGCGATGCGGCGGTGCTGCTGGCGCGGGGCTGGCGGGTGGTGGGCATCGACGCCGAACCGGTGGTGCTGGCGCTGCCGCGCCATCCCCGGCTGACGGTCAGGCGGGAGCCTTTCGAGACCGCCGAGCTGCCGCAGGCGGACCTGGTGAATGCGAGCTTCTGCCTGCCCTTCTGCCACCCGGACGCCTTCCCCTCCTTCTGGGGCCGCATTGCGGCGGCGCTCGGGCCCGGCGGCCGGTTTGCCGGCCATTTCTTCGGCCCCCGCGACGACTGGGCCGGAGACCCCGGCATTACCCACATCCCGGAAGACGAAGTGCGCGCCCTCCTAACCCCTTTCGAGGTCGAGCGCTTCGACGAAGAGGAAGACGACGCCGAAACCCCGCGCGGCGCCATGAAGCACTGGCACATCTTCCACGTCGTGGCGCGCAAGCGGTGAAGCGGAGGGGCCGTTTGCGCTATAATCGCGCGCATCGAGAGACTGGAGGACGGACCCGTGCTGGCAATTGAGCTGCCTCCGGATGCGGAAGCCCGCCTTGACGCCTTGGCGAAGGCCGTTGGCCGCACCAAGGCCGCTTGCGCTCGCGACGCCATCCTCGAATATCTGGACGATATGGAAGCCCTTCGCATCGCCGAACAGCGTTTGGCCGACAACAGGGCCGGCCGGTCGCAATCCGTCCCTCTGGAGGACGTGATGAGGCGGTATGGGCTGGAGGATTGAGCTCGACGGCGCGGCAGAACGCGACCTCGACAGGGTGACGGCGCTTATCCTGAGCATCGGTCATCGACGCAACATCTATTCGACGAGGCGGTAACTCCCGATGCGACCGCCGGCCGGGCTGGCGTCCGTCCTGCCCCTAAACCGTCTCCGCGATGAGCACGATGCCGGAGAGGCAGAGGAGGGCGGTGACGATGCGCTGGAACAGGAGAGCGTCGATGCGGCGGTAGAGGCGGGCGCCGGTCCAGGCGGCGGCGAGCGCGACGGGCAGGCAAAGCGCGGCCGCTTCGAGCGCGGCAAGGTCCATCGCGCCCGACACCGCCATCGCCGCGGCGGCAAGCGCCAGCACGACCAGGTTGAAAGGCTGGTAGACGGCGCGCTGCATATCCGCGCTGCCGCCCCTGAGACGGAGCCAGATCACCGGCAGCGGCCCCGAGAGGCCCGCAAAGCCGCCGAGCACGCCGCCGCCGAGCCCGACCGCGGCGTCGGCCGCGCGCGAGGGCGGGGGCCTGGGCAGCCGCGCCGCCATCGAGAGCAGGGTGTAAACCACGAGCAGCAGCCCGACGGCGAGCTTGAGCGCCTCGGGCGAGGCGACGGCGAGCGCCGCCACGCCGAGCGGCACACCCAGGACGCCGCCCGCCAGATAGGGTCCGGCGCGGCGCCGGTCGAAGGCATGGCGCACGAAGAGCGACGCCACCGCCTGCCCGCCGACGGAGACGAGCGCGACCAGCGGCGGCACCGTCCCCGGCTCCAGCGCGTGGAACCAGACGCCGGCGGCCGCGAGCCCCGTGCCGAAGCCGGCGAGGCCCGTTACGAAACCGCCGGCCAGCGCCCCCAGCAGCAGGAAGGCGAGCACCGTCCCGTCAAGCGCCATGACGGCGCCCCGGCGAGGATGCGGACACGGGGCGCGCAGCCGGCTTCAGGCGAGCTTCGCCATCGCCCGGGCAATGCGCCGGCCGGCTTCTTCCAGCCGGTCGAGCGGGGCCGCATAGCTCACCCGGACATGCGGCGAGAGGCCGTAGGACGCGCCCTGCACCACAGCGACATGAGCCTCCCCGACCAGATAGTCCGTGACCGCCGTGTCATCCTCGAGCCGCCGGCCGGAGGGCGTGCGGCAGCCGATGGCCGAAGCGACCGACGGATAGACATACATCGCCCCTTCCGGCGCGTGGCAGGGCAGGCCCGCCTCGTTCAGCGCGGCGACCATGAGGTCGCGGCGGTCCCGCATGATCTGCCGGCGCTCCTCGACGATCTCCTTCGGCCCGTCGAGCGCCGCCAGCGCCGCATGCTGGCCGACCGTATTCGGGCAGGAGACGAGCTGGCCCTGGAGCTTCCCCATTTCCTGGACGATGTCGCGCGGGCCGCCGGCGAAGCCCACCCGGAATCCGGTCATCGAATAAGCCTTGGAGACGCCGTTGATGGTGAGCGTGCGCGGGAACAGCTCCGGGGCCACATTGGCCATCGTGGCGAGCGGCGCGTCCGTGTAGAGCAGGTGCTCGTATATGTCGTCCGCCAT
>JAJECZ010000332.1 GCA_022821735.1 Alphaproteobacteria bacterium
AGATATGACAGCGGGCTGACGACGCTTGAGGTCGCCGAACGCCATCCCGGACGATTCCGTGTCGATGCGACGATCGGGACAGTCGACGATCCGTGGCTGGTCTTCGGAGCCGGGCGCGTTTCGACGGGCGGTCTCGTCGCCTGGCTCGACAGCCCTGCAAGCCGCCAGTTCCGCTGACGGCCCGGACCCTCGAACGCTTCGGACGCCCGGGAAAACGTCAGCCGGGATGGACCGGATGGCGGCATGGCCGGAAGAGGAAGCGGCCTAGCAGCGTCAGGTAGCCGGCATAGACATGGCCGCCCGCCTGTTCCGTGTAGTGCCCGCGCCGGGCGGCGAACTCCGCCGGGATGGCGTACCAGGGCAGGTCGGGGCGGGCGTGATGCACGACGTGGAAATTGTTGTTGAGATAGAGGAGGCGGCTGGCCCGCCCGCCCAGCACGATAGCGGTCCGCCGGTCCCTCCCTGCTGCCGGATGGTGTTCGGCATAGGACCGCAACAAGGTCAGCGACAGGCCCGGATAGGCGAACAGGGCGACATAGGCGCCGAAGGACATCTCGCAGACGAACATGACCCAGCCGAGAACGAGGCCCGTCCCGAGGGCATGGCGCAGCCAGACGCCGCCATGGGAAAGGTCGCCGGACTGGACCCGCAGAAACTCCGAGCGCCAGAATGCGGCCGCGGCAAGCGCCGGCCCCAGGACCAGCCGCCCGGCCAGCGTCTGGCGCAAGCGCAAGAGCAGCCGGAGCGGGCCGCTCATGCGCTCCCAGTCGCACTCCCGGACGAAATACGACTCGGGGTCTTCGAGCGGGTCGGTCAGGACCGCGCAGGCATGATGGCGAAGATGCGTCTGGCGGTAGCTCTCGTAAGGCATCCACAGGCCGAGCGGCGGCCAGGCGAGAGCCCGGTTCACCCACGGCCGCCGCGCTGGATGCCCATGCACGGCTTCGTGCTGCAGAGACCCGTGCCAGCAGACGACCCAGGCGCCGGCCGGCAACAACAGCCACCACGGCAACGACGCCGCGTGAAAAGTGAGGAGAAGCCAGCCGCCATATACGCCGCAGGCGACGAGCCAGGTCCGCCATTCGCCGCTGCGTTCCAGCCCTCTCCGGTCCGAATATCCGTGCGGTTTGCAGGCCACCGGTGCCCGACTCCCCTTGCCGCCGTGTCTTGCGTCGAATTCGGGGCCCGCACCGGGGACCGGCAAGGAGAGAGTTGCCACGCAAGGTCACTTGATGCGGCATATCTGAAAATATGTTGAGAAAATCCGGCATATCGTTCATAAAAACTACAAATTCGCTATCATGAGCCCATGGATAGAAGAGACGTCTCCCGCCTGTTCCGCCTGCGTCTCGCGGAGACGCTGGCGCGGTCGGGACTATCCCGTTCGGCGCTTGCCCGCCGCGCGGGCATAGACCGGTCCACACTCTCGCAGCTGCTCTCGGGCGACATGGACCGGCTGCCGCGCGCCGACACGGTTGCGGCCATCGCGACCGAGCTGCGCGTCAGCCTCGACTGGCTGCTCGGCCTCAGCCATGTGGAGAGGCTCGGCGCCGACATTCTCCACGAGTCCCTCCAGATCGCCGAGAGTGCGCAGACGCCCGTGGACGAGACGCTGGTGCGCTGGTTCGAGGAGGCGGCCGGCTACAAGGTGCGCAACGTGCCCACCACGATCCCGGACATCGCCAAGACCGAGGAGGTGCTCCGCCATGAATACCGCCATTTCCGCTCCCGGGGCCCGGACCGCGCCATCAGCGCGTCGCGCAACAGGCTGGAGCATTTCCGGCTTCCGGAGGCCGACATGGAGATCTGCCTGTCCCGGCAGGCGCTGGAGACGCTGGCCGCCGGCGGCGGCATCTGGCGGACCCTGGACGCCGCCGCACGGCTGCGTCAGCTCGACCGGCTCGCCGGGATCGTGGACGAGCTCTATCCGCGCCTGCGCATGTATCTCTTCGACGGCCTGACGCATTATTCGGCGCCCTACACGATCTTCGGGCGCCAGCGGGCCGCGCTCTATGTCGGCCAGGTGTACATGGTGTTCAACACCACGGAGCATATCGCGGTGCTGAACCGGCATTTCGACGACCTCATCCGCGCCGCCGTCGTTCAGCCGACGGAGCTTGCATCCTTCCTTGCACGATTGCGCGAGGGCGCAGGCAGCGCCGGATGACAGTATCCCCGCGTCATGCCGGCCTGCCGATGTATGGCGAGGTCGAGTTCCGGCCGGCCGTGCAGCGCTGGTGGTCGGGCCTGGCCGGGCATCTGAGGTCATGCGGCGTTTCGGGCGTCCCCGGCCTGCTGGCCTGGCCGGAGGACCGCTACCGCCAATGGCGGGACCCCGGTCTGCTGCTCGGCCAGACATGCGGCTATCCGCTGGTGAACTGCCTGGCCTCCGACGTGAAACTCGTCGCGACACCCCACTACAGCGCGCCCGGATGCGACGGCCCCCGCTATGCCGCGCATGTCGTCGTCCGCGAGTCCGACCCCGCGCGCGGCGTCCATGACCTGCGCGGCGCCCGGCTGGCCGTGAACGGCGAGGATTCCTACTCCGGCTACCATGTCTGGCGGCGCCTGCTGCCCGCGGGCGAGGATGTGCGGTCCTTCTTCGGCGAGGTCGCCGCGATAGGGTCCCACCGCGCCAGCATCCGAAGCGTGGCGGCAGGAGAGGCGGATGTCTGCGCGGTCGATTGCGTTACCCATGCGCTGTTGTCCGACTGGCTCGGCGGCGAGTTGCGCGGCACCTGCATCCTGACGACCTCGCCGCCGGCGCCGGGTTTGCCCTATGTGACCGCCGCCGCGACCTCCGACTGCGACGTCCGGAAGCTCCGGGACGGCCTCTTCGCCGCCCTGGCGGACCCGGCGCTCCGGCGCGTGCGCCAGGCGCTGCGGCTCTCCGGCGCGAGCGTTCTCGAACCCGAAGAGTATCGAAGAGCCTTCCAGGCATGCGCTGAAGCCGGCGATTGACAAGCCCGCCCGGCGAGGCGACTGCTGCGCCGGACCGTTCAACGGAGAAGATTCCACATGCCCGAACCAAGCGTTTGCCCCCGCCGGTCCTTCATCTTCACGCCGGGCCTGCGCCCCGAGATGTATCCGAAGGCGCTCGCAACCGGGGCGGATATCGTTTGCGTCGAGCTCGAGGACGGGATCGCGCCGAAGGACAAGGCGGCCGCGCGCGCCAATGCGATGAAGCTCTTCGAGCGCCCGCAGGCCGATGACGGGGTCGAGCGGGTCGTGCGCATCAACTCGCTCCGGGAGGGCTTCGGCATGGCGGACGTGCAGGCCGTGCTGGCGACCGACACGCCGCCGCCCGCGCTGATGCTGCCCAAGGTGCGCTCGCCGGACGAGGTGGCGCTGCTCGACGGCCTGCTGACCGAGCGCGGCCACGACACCCGCCTGCACGTCATTATCGAGACCAATGCCGGGCTGGAGGCGGCCTGGGACATCGCGCAGGCGAGCCCGCGCATCGACGCGCTGTTCTTCGGCGGCGTGGACATGGCGGCCGAGCTCGGCTGCGAGAACGCGTGGGAGCCGCTGCTATACGCCCGCTCGCGCGTGGTCCATGCCGCCGCCGGCGCGGGGCTGGACGCCATCGACGTGCCCTGGCTCGACCTCGAGGACCCCGACGGCATGGAGCGCGCCGCCGTCCAGGCGCGGGAGCTGGGCTTCTCGGGCAAGGGCGCGGTGCATCCCCGGCAGATCGCGGCGCTCAACGCGGTGTTCACGCCCTCGGCCGAGCGGATCGCCCGGGCGCGGCGCATCATCGCCGGGTTCGAGGCCGCCGACACAGGCCTCGTGGTGATCGACGGCAAGCTCATCGAGAAGCCGGTCCTGCGCGAGATGCACCGCATCGTCGCCATCGCCGAGCGGACCGGCGCCGGATAGGCGGAAGCCGCCTGCGCCGCCGCGTCTACACCCTGCCCCGGTAGCCGTTGACGATGGGGTAGCGGCGGTCGCGGCCGAAGGCGCGGCGGGTGAGCTTGACGCCGGGCGGGGCCTGGCGGCGCTTGTATTCCGCGATGTCGAGCATCCGCCAGACGCGTTCCACCGTCTCGACCTCGTGGCCGCGCGCGGCGATCTCGGCCACCGACAGCTCGTCCTCGATCAGGCATTCCAGGATGTCGTCGAGCGCGTCGTAGGGCGGCAGGCTGTCCTGGTCGGTCTGGTCGGGGCGGAGTTCCGCCGAGGGCGGCTTGTCGATGATGTTCTGCGGCACGACGCGCCCCGCCGGCCCCAGCGCGCCTTCGGGGCGGTTGCGGTTGCGCCACTCCGAAAGCGCGAAGACGGTCGTCTTGTAGACGTCCTTCAGCACGTTGTAGCCGCCGCACATGTCGCCGTAGAGGGTCGCGTAGCCGACCGACATTTCCGACTTGTTGCCGGTCGAGAGCACCATGTGGCCGAACTTGTTGGAGAGCGCCATCAGGGTGAGGCCGCGCGCGCGGGCCTGGATGTTCTCCTCCGTCGTGTCCTCGCCGCGATTGCCGAAGGCGCCGGCCAGCATCTGCCCGAAGGCGCCCATCGCCGGCTCGATGGAGATCGTCTCATAGGAGGCGCCGAGCGCCGTGACGGCCTCCAGCGCATCGTCCAGCGAGGCCTGCGAGGTGTAAGGGGAGGGCATCATCACGCAGCGCACGCGGTCCGCGCCGAGCGCATCCACCGCCACCGCCGCCGAGAGCGCCGAGTCGATGCCGCCGGAGAGGCCCAGCACCACGCCCGGAAAGCGGTTCTTGTTCACATAGTCCCTGAGCCCCAGCATCATCGCGGCGTAGATGTCGGCGAGGTCGTCGCCTCCCTCCGCCATCGGGCCGCCGGTGCATTCCATGCCTTCGGCGGTGCGCTCCCAGCGGGTCAGCGCCACGCTCTCGACCCATGACGGCAGTTGCGCCCTGAGCGCCCGGTCGCGCCCGAGCACGAAGGAGGCGCCGTCGAACACCAGCTCGTCCTGCCCACCCACCTGGTTGACGTAGGCGAGTGCAAGACCGCTCTCCACCACCCGCTCGACGGCGATGTTGAGGCGAATGTCGTCCTTGGTCGTCTCGAAGGGCGAGCCGTTCGGCACCAGCAGCATTTCCGCGCCGTTCTCCTCCAGGCACTCGACCACGGAGGGCTGCCAGATGTCCTCGCAGATCGGCACGCCGATGCGCACGTCGCGGAAGGAGACCGGCCCCGGCATCTCGCCCGCATCGAACACGCGCTTCTCGTCGAACACGCCGTAATTCGGCAGCAGCACCTTGTAGCGCAGGGCCGCAACCCCGCCGCCGTCCAGCAGAGCGACCGCATTGTAGAGCCGCCCGTTCTCCCGCCAGGGCAGGCCGACCAGAAGGGCCGGGCCGCCGTCTCCGGTCTCCTTCGCCAGCGCCTCGCAGGCCTCGCGGCAGCCGTCCTGGAAGGCGGGCTTCAGCACCAGGTCCTCGGGCGGGTAACCCGAGATGACCAGTTCCGGGAAGACGACGAGATCGGCGCCGCCGGCCTCGGCGCGCGCGCGCCGGATGCGGTCCGCATTGCCGGCGACATCGCCCACGGTCGGGTCGACCTGGGCGATGGCGATGGAGAGCCGGTCGGTCATCTCCGCCTCAGCAGGAACTCGCGCCCGACCTTGACGCTCGGCTTGCCGTCATATTCGACGATGTCGGCCGTCGCATAGGTCTCCGACCACTGGTCGGGCAGGTATGAGCCCGTGCCGATGGTATCGACCGGCGCCTGGGCGAGCGCCATGACGCGGCACTTGCCGGCGGTGAAGCCCGACGATGCGGTGATCTTCGCTTTCGGGAAGCCGGCGGCGTCGAGCGTCTCGCGCAGGTGCCAGATGGCAGCGGCCGTGACCCCCGTGCCGACCAGGTGGCGCAACTCGCCCTCGGTGCGGTAGTCGCGGATGGCGCGGGGCGCGTTGCGGTCCAGCACCTCGTAGGATTTCTGCAGGTCCAGCCCCTCTGCGTAGCGCCCGCCATGGGTGTCGAGGCGGATGGCGACCCGCCCCGCCGCGGCCCGCTCCGGAAAGCGCCGGCAGACGGCGACCGCATCCGACATTTCCGCCCCGTAATAGTCGGTGACGACGGTGAGCGGCTCGTCGGGGAAGGTCTCGACGAACATCTCCGCCGCGCGCAGGGTGGAGCCGGCATAGCCGATGAGGCCGTGCGGCATGGTGCCGAGGCCCCGGTCGGCACCGAAGAAATGCGCCGTCGCGTCCGTCGCATTGCCGATGAAGCCGACCGCCCCCGCCTCGCGCTTCGCAGCCGCAGAGCCGACGCTTGCGGCGTAGGCCATGATCTCTGCCATGTCGGTGCCGGCGCAGTGGCGGGCGTCCATGGCGAGGAAGCCCGTATCCGGCAGCGCCATGCACATGGCGCGGGCATTGTAGGCGGCGACGCAGGCGGAGCCGAGCTTCTGGAGGTAGAGCGTCTCCAGGTCGATCAGGTGACGGAGCGCCCCGGAGATGTAGAGCAGCGGGTCGCCCGCGCCGACCGAAACGCCCTCCTCGTAGCGCTCCTCGATTTCGAAGGCCGTGCCGCGCGCGGCCGCGACGGCGTTCAGCCACTCGACGGTAAGGCGCGCGGCGGAGACCACCGGGCGGCGCATGAACACAGCATAGGTGACGCGCACGTCGCCGAAGCGCTCCACGACCGCCTTGCTCTTGGAGAAATAGGCGTCCGTGTAGTGCGGGACGTCGGCGGCGTCCGGGTGCGGGAGCGCGCCGTCCATTGCCTACTCCGCAGCGATCGCGGGAACGGCGAGGCCGTTGCGCTCTTCCTTCAAACGCTCGCCGATCAGGAAGGCGAGCTCAAGCGCCTGGCTGGCATTCAGCCTCGGGTCGCAATGGGTGTGGTAGCGGTCCTGGAGGCCGGCCTCGGTCACCGCGCTCGCGCCGCCGGTGCATTCGGTCACGTCCTGCCCGGTCATCTCGAAATGCACGCCGCCCGCCCAGGTGCCATGCTCCCGGTGGACGGCGAAGAACTCGCTCACCTCGGAGACGATGGCGCCGAAGGGGCGCGTCTTCAGCCCGCCCGCGGCCTTGACCGTGTTGCCGTGCATCGGGTCGCAGGACCACACCACCTCTGCGCCCTCGGCCTGCACCGTCTCGATCAGCTGCGGCAGGTGATCCGCCACATTGCCCGCGCCCACCCGGCAGATGAGCGTCAGCCGGCCAGGCTCGTTCTCGGGATTGAGTTGCCAGAGCAGGCGCTTCAGGTGGTCTGTCGTCAGCGTGGGGCCGCATTTCAGCCCGAGCGGGTTGCCGACGCCGCGCAGAAACTCGACATGCGCCTCGTCCGGGTCGCGCGTGCGGTCGCCGATCCAGAGCATGTGCGCCGAGCAGTCGTACCACTCGCCCGTCAGGCTGTCGACGCGGGTCAGCGCCTCCTCCCAAGGCAGCAGCAGCGCCTCGTGCGAGGTGTAGAAGGAGGTCTCGCGAAGCTGCGGCGTCGTCTCGGAGGTCAGGCCGCAGGCCGCGATGAACTCCAGCGCTTCGGAGAGCCGGTCCGCCATGTCCCGGTATCGCTCGCCCAGCTCCTCGCGCACGAAGTCGAGGTTCCAGCGATGGACCTGGTGGAGGTCGGCGAAGCCGCCCATAGCGAAGGCGCGGAGCAGGTTCAGGGTTGCCGAGGACTGGGTGTAGGCCTGGAGCATCCGCTGCGGGTCGGGCTCGCGCGAGGGCGTATCGAAGCCCATGGCATTGATGATGTCGCCCCGGTAGCTCGGCAACTCCACCCCGTCCACGGTCTCGGTCGGCGCCGAGCGCGGCTTGGCGAACTGGCCGGCCATGCGCCCGACCTTCACGACCGGGCAGGACGCGCCGAAGGTCAGCACCACGGCCATCTGCAGCAACACCTTGAAGGTGTCGCGGATATTGTTGGCGTGGAACTCGGCAAAGCTCTCTGCGCAGTCGCCGCCCTGGAGCAGGAAGGCTTCGCCGCGGGCTACGCGCGCGAGATCGGCCTTGAGGTTGCGGGCTTCGCCGGCGAAGACCAGCGGCGGCCATGTGGCGAGGCTCTTCTCGGCGGCGGCGAGCGCAGCTTCGTCGGTATAGACCGGCATCTGCCGCGCCGGCTTGCCGCGCCAGGTCCGTGGCGTCCAAGTCTCGCCCATGAGCCTACTCCTTGCTTCATACGCCTCGCAGGGAAGGCGGGGCTATACGCCGAAACAGTCCGGATATCAAACGCTGCCGGTCAGTCCTGCAAGCGCGGTTCCGCGCGCTCCCCGGAAGCCTTATCCCTCATCCGACGCGGGAGCGAAACGGTCCCGGAGGCGCGCCATGGCCCTTTCGTTCACCGCGAAGGCCATGAGCAGGCCGCTCGCCAGCACGGCGCCGGCCAGCAGGAAGGAGAGCGCGCCGTAGCCGAAATGAGCTATCAGAGCGCCTCCAATCGCCGCGCCTGCGGCGGTGCCGCCCCAATTGCTGCTGGATATGACGCCTGCGAACGCGCCGCGGGAATCGCCCCCGTTCTCGGTGATCAGAATCGAGAGAACGGTGGTGACGGGAACAACCAGCAACATGAAGAGGCCTGCCGCCGACCCCGAGAACCAGGTTCCCCAGCCCAGGAAGAATATGCCCAGCGCCGGTGCGGCGGCGGCCAGCAGCAGGGCGGCCGTAACGCCGAGCCGCCTGCGCATGCGGCCTATCCTTCCGGCCAGCAACGGCGCCGCGGTCATCCAGAGGGCCACGACCGCCATGGGCAGCCCGACCTCTGCAGTTCTGAGGCCGTAGGTCAGGATCAGATAGGGCGGCAGGAAAGTGAGAACCGCCCCCCAGGCGCCGCGGGCCAGCACATTCGTGCCGGCCATGCACCAGGTGACCCGAAATGCAGCGACCCTCATCATCCGTCCGGCCAGGTTTGCGCGGCCTGCCGGCGGCCGGTGGTGTGGCACGAGCGCGAGCAGGGACAGTGCGGGCAGGAGCAACGCCAGCCCCAGCGCCAGAAAGGGAACGCGCCAGCCCGCGAAGTCGCCGAGCACGGCAGCCAGAGGGACCCCCAGCAGGATGCTCATTCCGGGCTGCATGGTCAGGATCGCGATGGACCGGGGCTGGCGGCTGTGCCCGATCAGGTCTCCGACCAGCGCGATGCATGTCGGGGGCACCATGCCGCCGCCGACCCCGACCAGCAGGCTGAAGCCTAATGCCGCGGCGAATGTCGGGGCGAGCGCGATGCCGAGCGACCCGGCCGCCAGCAGGCAAAGCCCGACAAGAAGCACCGGCTTGCGTCCGTATGCGTCGGAAACGGGCCCCGCCACCAGGGCCGTCGCCGCCCAGACCGCGGCGGCCGCCGTGACGAGCTGGCCCGCGAGGGGAACCGTGACGCCGAGCGCCGCGGCCATGTCCACGAGCAGCGGCCCCAGCATCGCCACCGCCGTGACAACCAGGAACACGGCAAGCGCCATGCTGCCCATCAGCAGCGGGTAAGCCTTTTCGTCGCCGGAATCGCGTAGCGCAGACATTGGTTCCGTATGAGCCGCGGGGGCCTTGGCGCCTGGGCCTGTCCGGCCCTGCTCGTTCCCCGGGACGGACCCCGGATTATGGCACAGCGATTCAGGCGCCTCCGCCCAGTCCCGCCAGCAGGGTTTCGCGGGGCAGGCCGCGGGTGATGAAGACGAGGCGCGAGCGGCGATCCTCGTCCGGCCAGTCGGCCATGCGCTTCGGCGACTGGAAGATGTGCTGCACGCCGTGGACCACCACCGGCCCGTCCTCGCCTTCAAGGTTCAGGATGCCCTTGACGCGCAGGAGTTGCTGGCCGTAGCGGTTGCGCAGGTCGGCGAGCCCGCGCGAGAACGCCAGCCAGTCTATCGGCTCTTCGAAGACCAGCGACAGCGTGTCGATATCGTCGAGGTCGTGGCCATGCTCATGCCCGTGTTCGTGCCCGTCATCCCCGTCGGCGGCGAGGCCGAGCCAGCGGGCGTCGGCCGTGTCGAGGCCGAACAGGAAATCCGGCGGCACCGCGCCCATCGCCGCCTCGCGCCGCTCCGCGCCGGGCGCGAGCCCGTCCAGGACCTCCACCAGCGCTTCCGGTGCGGCATCCTCGCGGTCGCATTTGGTCACCACGATGCGGTCTGCGAGCGCCACCTGTTTCACGGCCTCCGGCTGGTCGCGGAGATGGCCCGGCCCCAGCACGCCGTCCACCGTCGCCGCGACGCCGTCCAGCCGGTAGAAGCCGGAGACCAGCGGATTGTTCAGCAGCGTCTGCGCGATCGGCGCAGGGTCCGCAAGGCCCGTCGTCTCCACCGCCACCCGCTCGAAAGGCGGCACCTCGCCGTTCCGCCGGCGGGCCAGCAGGTCGCGAAGCGTCTCCTCCAGGTCGGAGCGCAGCTGGCAGCACACGCAGCCGCCGTTCACCACCATCGTCTCGCCGTCCACCGCCTCGACCAGCAGGTGGTCGAGGGCGATATCGCCGAACTCGTTGACGATCACCGCCGTGCCGGCCATTGCCGGGTCGCGCAGGAGTGCGTTGAGCAGGGTGGTCTTGCCGCTGCCGAGGAAACCGGTGAGGACCGTCACCGGGATGCGCGCCTCCGGCGCGTAGGCTTCAAAAAGACTCATCGGCTGTGCTTTTTCTCGTTTGCGTCTCTTGACCTGCCGGCGAACC